>JAHEEY010000209.1 GCA_024640485.1 Chloroflexota bacterium
GGCCAGCTGGCCCGGCTGCTGCGCTAGCCGGCGACCGTCGCCGGCCCTGGGGGTATCTCAATGCTTTGGCAGGGAAACGCGGTCAAGCTGCTGGTCTACATTGGGGAAAGCGACAAATATCAGGGGAAGCCGCTGTACATGGCGCTGCTGGAATTTCTGAAAGCCAACGGCGCCGCCGGCGCTACCGTCAGCCGCGGGTTGGCCGGCTTCGGCGCCCGCAGCCGTATCCACACCGCCTCCATTGTCGCATTATCACAAGATCTGCCCCTGCGGCTGGAATGGGTCGACCGCGGCGAGCTGGTGGAGCGGCTGCTGCCCCACATCCGGGCGATGGTCGACGGCGGCTTGATCACCGTGGAATCGCTGGAGGTGGTTCAGTACGCCCCCGGCAGGCGGGCCGATCCGCTGTCGATGCCGGTGAGGGACGCCATGCGCGCCGATGTCACCAGCGCCTCCCCCGACACCCCGGTGGCGGAGGTGGTGGCCCTGCTGACCCGCCGGGGGTACCGGGCGCTGCCGGTGCTGGACGGTCAGAAGCGGCTGCTGGGGATCATCACCGACGGCGATCTGCTCCGCCGCGGCGGCCTGCTGGCCCGGCTGAATCTGCAGGACCAGCTCAGCGAAGCCGACCGCGGGCAGCAGCGTGCCGCCCTGCGGGACAAGCCCCAGACCGCCGCCGACATCATGACCGTCCAGCTGGTCACCCTCTCCCCCGACGACGATCTGCGCCATGCCATGGAGCTGATGGTGGCCCACGGCTTGAAACGGCTGCCGGTGGTTTCCGATGGCGTCTTGGCCGGCTGGCTCAGCCGCGTCGACCTGCTCAGGCTGATGGAGTACCACCAGCCGCTGCCTCTCGACGGGCCGCCCCCGGCAGCAGCCGGCATCGCCCTCACCGACCTAATGGTGGCCGAGGTGGCCGTGGTAGCCCCCGAAGCAGGCATGGAAGGGATTTTGGCCGCCTTGGAAGGGAGCCGGCAGCGGCGGGTGCTGGTGGTCGATGATCAGCGGCGCGTCCTGGGGATCATCACCGACGGCGACCTGCTCCGCCGCACCCGTCCCAAGGGCCGGCGGCAGCTGCTGGCCCGGCTGCGGGCTCTAATCGACCCCAGCCAGAAGCGGGCTGATGCCGCCCTTCCGGCTGACGAAACCGCCCGGACGCTGATGAGTGCCCCGGTGATCACCGTCAGCCCAGAGACCCCCTTGTCAGAGGCGCTGCGGCTGCTGGTCGGCCATAAGATCAAGCGGCTGCCGGTGGTCGACGGCGAGGGGCGGCTGTTGGGGTTGGTGGGCCGGGGCAGCCTGCTGCGCGGGCTGCTGGCGGCGGAGGGGAGCGGGTAGCGGCGGCTGGGGCTACAGGGCTAGAAGGTAGATGGAGCCCAGCATCGGCCGTTTCTGCAGGTAGCTGTTCAGCGCGTCGGGAAAGTCGGCGACTTTGTGAAATCCCAGATGTTCGTAAAAACCCCAGTTGCTGGTCATATCGGTGAACAGGCTCAGCGTGGACGCCTTCCTGTCCCGGGCATGGGCGCTGAACCGCTCCAGCATCTGCCGGCCGATGCCCATTCCCCGGTGCGCCTGCGAGACCACGAACAGCTCAATACTGCAGTCGCTGCTGGGCGAGGCGGCAGCTGCCTGTTTTTCGGTGCCCACCACCATGCGCATCACTTCCAGGGGGCGGGCCACCCGGCCGTACCCGCCCAGCAGGAACTTCAGGCCGACCCCGGCGTAGGTCAGCATCGCCAGCGGACGCCCCACCGGGCGGAAATCCGCTTCCACGCTGCCGAACAGAAACGCCACCAACGCCCCGTCCAGCTCGGCCACTTCCAGCCGGGTGGAAATGGGCAGGCAGATGCGGATGTAGGAGCGCAGGAATTTGGGCCGCTCCGATGGGGCGACCAGGGAGGCGAACTCCGGCCACGCTTCCGCCGCCAGGGCGCCGCACGCCGCCAGATCGGCAGGCGTGTACGGTCGGAATGTCAGCTGTGATAGGCTCATAAATTGTCTCGATCGCCGCGGCGATCTGTCTGTTTGGCTGCCGTCAGGGCGGCGGGGAGGTTGGGTTGAAAAGCAAAAAGAGGCGCCGCCGCTGTCGGCAGCGCCTCTTCGACATCACAGACTAAAGCCGTTCAAATCGGGCCTGGAAGAAGCGCAGGTACTTCGGCTCGTACACCATCTTCAGCCCGGAGGCGTTGGCCCGGTTGTCGTAGACCGTCTTGACCGATTCCGCCACCACATCCATATGGGCCTGGGTGTAGACCCGCCGGGGGATAGTCAGCCGGGTCAGCTCCAGCGCCGGGTACCGGTTGTTACCCGTGTTGGGGTCCCTGCCGGCGCTGACGTTGCCCCGCTCCATGGAGCGGACGCCGGAATCGATGTAAAGCTCGGCAGCCAGCGTCTGGGCCGGGAACTGGTCCTGGGTCAGGTGGGGATACATCCGTTTGGCGTCCAGGAACACCGCGTGCCCGCCCACCGGCTGCACAATGGGCACATTCCAGGAGGTCAACAGGCCGCCCAGGTAGCGCACCTGATTGACCCGGGTGCGCACATGGTCGTCGTCCACCGATTCGGTGATGCCGATGGCCAGCGCTTCCATGTCGCGTCCAGCCATCCCGCCGTAGGTGTGCAGCCCTTCGTAGATCACCACCATGTTGCGGGCGGCGTCGAATACCTCTTCCTGGTTGACCGCCAGCCAGCCGCCGATGTTGACCAGGTTGTCCTTCTTGGCGCTCATCCAGGCGCCGTCGGTGTAGCCGCAGAACTCCTTCAAAATCGCGGCGATGGGCACGTGGGCGTATCCCTCTTCCCGCTCCTGGATGAAGAAGCAGTTCTCCACCATCCGGGTGGCGTCCAGGTAGATCAGGATGCCGTGTTTGTCGCACAGCTCCCGCAGCTGGCGGGCGTTTTCCATGCTCACCGGCTGCCCGCCGGCCATATTGACCGTGCCCGCCAGGCTGACGTAGGCGATCTGGTCGGCGCCGACCCGTTCGATCAGGGCGCCCAGCTTGTCCAGGTCGATATTCCCTTTGAACTTGCGCAGGCTGGTGGGGTCGTGGGCGGCATCGACGATCACATCGACGAAGGTGCCCCCGGCCAATTCCTGGTGCAGCCGGGTGGTGGTGAAATACATGTTGCCGGGCACGTACTGCCCTTTCTTGATCACCGCCTGGCTGATCAGATGCTCCGCCCCGCGCCCTTGATGGGTAGGGACGATATGTTTGTAGCCGTAATACGTTTGGATCGCCTCTACCAGATGGTAGAAGTTGCGGCTGCCGGCATACGCTTCATCACCCAGCATCATCCCGGCCCACTGCCGGTCGCTCATGGCGCTGGTGCCGCTGTCGGTCAGCAGATCGATATAGACATCATCAGATCGCAGCAGGAAGGTGTTGAACCCGGCTTCAACCATCGCCTGTTCGCGCTGCTCCCGGCTGATCATGTGGATGGGCTCCACCATCTTGATCTTCCATGGTTCCGCCCAGGAGCGCCGTCCAAACTGCTGTCCCATGGTCTTCGGTGTTTTCTCAGACATTTAGAGTCTCCATCTGGGGCCGCGGCAGCCGCCGTTCCACCGGCGAAGTAGCCGCCTCCCGTCGCTATTTTTTGACCCCGCGGTAGCTGCCGCCGGGTCGCCTGGATGGCTGAAAAGTCCGTATCAGGTAGCTCGATTGTAAGGCGAATTGGGGTGCAGGGCAAGTGCCAACGGCGCGCCTAGATCCAGCCCAGCACCGCTCCGAACAGGGCCAGGCAGCCGATGTCGAAGGCGTAGATCGCCCCTACCGCCCGCGCTTTCTGTTTGAGGGTGGGCATGTCGTATACCCAGTATGAGACGATGAAGAAAGTCAGATAGCCGAAGATGAAGATCAGCAGCGGCATCTTGGCCGACCACCAGCTGAATTCCCAGGTCAGGGCGCCGATGCTGTTCAGGAAAAGCTCTACCACCACCGCCATGCCGGCGAACAGCAGCGAGAAGAACAGCCGGTTGGGCAGCCCCAGGATTTTCGCTTTCTTGTCCTCCGGCAGCACATGGGCGGTGGCGATGCCCATCACCAGGAACATCAGGCAGATCTCGATGTTGAGCCCGATCAGGATCAGGTAGGAGCTTTTGCCGGGGGCGGCCCACAGCGGAGCGAAGCCGTTGAAATGAAAGATGAGGGCGTTGGCGATCTCGTTGAACCAGTCCATCCCCCACAGCGCCAGCCCGGCGAATACGATGTCCCAGTTCTTCTTACCAATCTCCACATTGTAGATGTAGATGACCATCACCAGGATCGGGATGATCGCCCAGTCGAAGTTGGACGCGTCCCGCAGCGCGGCGGCGGCGCGAGCGGCTGAATCACTCATTGTTTCCTCCTGTGAGATACCGGTTTTCACTATTTTACTTGAATGATGGGGGGCAGGTCTAGCCTGGCGCTGAGGCGGCCGAAAAAAGAAGAGGCCGGCGCATGGCGCCAGCCTCTTTTCCGCATGAATGTAGAAGCAGTCGATGAAACTGCTTCACCCATATTAGACCCCGTTTTGCCGCTAGATCAAACGGATGCTCATCCAATGCTCACCCGCCTCCGTCCTGCATAGTCCGGCAGCGCCATCTCCCACGAGTACGCCCATGGCGGGCATCTCAACCCCCATTTTGCCCTTGTCGCTGTGGGGGGGTTATGATAACATTCTGACATCGTTATGGCGGGTATAGTGTAGTGGTTAACACGTCTGGTTGTGGCCCAGAAGATCGTGGGTTCAAATCCCACTACTCGCCCCATTGGCTGATGGCTGACAAGCCATCAGCTTTTTAGTAGGTGGCCTTCGGGGGGCGCTCATACGGCGAGCCCCTGGAACGCACCGGCTGAAATCAGATAGGCGCCCGTAGCTCAATGGATAGAGTACCTGGCTTCGAACCAGTAGGTTGGGGGTTCGAGTCCCTCCGGGCGTATTGGTATAAGCAAGCTACATACTTGCAGCAAAAAAGCGCTAACCCCGTCAAGGTCAGCGCTTTTTTCTTTTTCACACCTCTGCCGGCAGCGGCCTACGCCGGCTGCCAATCCTTCAAGCGGGTTAAAATCTCCCCGTATCCTTCAATGCCGCGGTAGAAATTCTTCAGCCGGTAGAACTCATTGGGGGCGTGCAGGTTTTCATCGCCGCAGCCCCAGCCGTAGGAGACGGTGTCGGCCCCCAAATGCTGGCGGAAGTAGGTCAGGATGGGGATGCTGCCGCCCACATAGCTCTGGAACGGCTCGTTGCCGTCGAACAGTTCGGTCAAAATGGCCGCCGCCAGCTGGTTGCCGCTGTGGTCTGGCGACATCAGGTAGGGGAAGGCGTAGGAGCCGCTGGCCTTAATTTCCACCTTCACCCCTGGCGGGGTGTGCTTGCGGATATGGTCGATCACCAGCTGCTGCACCTTCTTGGGCTCCTGGTCGGCCACCAGCCGGCAGGTGAATTTGGCGTGGGCGGCGCTGGGGATGACCGTCTTGGTACCTTTCCCCTGGAAGCCGCCCCAGATGCCGTTCAGCTCCAGCGTTGGCCGGATCCAGGCCCGCTCCCGGCTGTTGTACCCCGGCTCGCCGAAGAACTCACTGATCCCCAGCTCTGATTTCAATTTGTCGTCGTCCCGGGGAATCAGGTTGATCGCCTCCCGCTGCTCGGCGGTCAGCTCGACCACATCATCGTAGAAGCCGGCGACGGCGATGCTGCCGTCCGCATGGCGCATAGTGGCGATCAGGTTGGCCAGCGCTTCGATGGGGTTGTTCAATACCCCGCCGTGGAGGCCGGAGTGCAGGTCGCTCTTGGGCCCGGTGACGGTCACTTCGATGTCGCACAAGCCGCGCAGCCCCAGCAGAATCGCCGCCCGGTCCTCGTCCCACAGGCCGCCGTCGGCGTTGATCACCAGGTCACAGGCGAACCGCTCTTTCTCCGCCGCCAGGAAGGCGTCCATGTCGGGGCTGCCGATTTCCTCTTCCCCTTCAATGCAGAATTTGACGTTGACCGGCAGTTTTCCCTCGCTCTTCAGCACCGCTTCCATCCCCAGGATGGCGGTGAGCATGCTGCCCTTATCGTCGGAGGCGCCTCGGCCGTAAAGCCGCTCGTCGCGCACCTCAGGCTCAAAGGGGGGCGTCTCCCACAGCTCCAGCGGATCGACCGGCTGCACGTCGAAATGGCCGTAGATCAAGATGGTCGGCTGGTCGTCGCCGGCATGGAGCCAGTCGGCGTATACCGCCGGGTGGCCGCTGGTGGGCAGCACCACGCAGTTCTCGGCGCCGGCCTGGATCAGCCGTTGGGCCACCCATTCCGCCGCTTTGACCACATCACCGCTGTGTTCCGGCAGCGCTGAAATACTGGGGATGCGGACCAGCTCTTTCAGTTCCGCCAGATATCGCTCTCGTTGGGATGAAACGTACGCTTTCCAAGCACTCATATGAAGGACCTCATTCGTAATGGATTGGTGAATCTGGCCAAGTGTCCGCCGGATGCCGGCAGGTGTCAACTCCTTTTACGGCCTGCTAATCCCAGGCGGCCCCCAGCGCCGCCGCGAACCCCGGATCTGCCGGCGGCAGCGGGATCTCCTGGATATCTCTTGGGCTCCAGCCGCCGCTGTACTTGTAGAGGATGCTGCCCCGCTCGCCGGTGATGCGGATGTCGCTGCTGTCCGACAGGACCGCCAGGGTGGAGCGCACCAGGGCGTGGGGGAAGTAGCCGGCCCAGTTGGATAGATTGTCCAGGTACCACTGGTCGCTGCCGGCAGGGATGACCACATGGTCGGGGGTCAGCCGCTCCAGATATTCCAGGCTGGTGCCGTGTTTGCTGCCGTGGTGGGCGATCTTCAGCAGGCTGCAGCCCAGCTGGTCGGCGCTGTCCTCCCGCTCCGCCAGCCCCAGGGCGTCGGTGAAGAACTGGATCCGGCTGGTGCGGGGGAACTCCTCGGTCACCTTACCCCAGGTGGCGAACTCGGCGTCGGCTGCCAGGATGGCGTAGGAGTTGCCGTACTTGATCCGCATCACGATGGAAGCGTCATTCTTGCCGATGCCGAAGGTATCAAACCGGTTGCGCATGTCGACCGACGGGGCCAGGATGGAGATCCGCACCGGCCCGAACTCAAACTCAGACCCCGAGCTGACCCGCACGAAATCGATACCAGGGTTGTTGAGCACGTGGTCCACCAGGATCTGGTTGTACTCGGTGGAGGTGGTCCGGAAGCCGCAGTCCCAGAAGCTGCCCACCTTGCCGCCGAAGAGGCTCATAAAGCGGCCCAAGCCGCCGTAATGGTCGTTGTGGGGGTGGGTGACGCAGGCGAAGTTGATGACGTAGTCGAAGTTGGCGTCGCCGTCGGCCCGCAGCGCCAGCAGCCGGCTCAGGTAATCGCGGGGCGCGCCGCGGTCGGCAGCCAGCTTGGCCCCGAAGTCGACCACCCCGAATTGCGCTCTGCCGTCCCGGTCAGGCAGTTCCAGGATGGTGGCGTCGCCGTGGTTGACATTGACGAAATGGATCTTCAGCTCATCGTTTGCTTTCATCGCCGCCCTCCTTCTGCTCCGCCGCCGGCAGGATGCCCAACGCCCTCAGATACACCTGCTTGGACATCTTCCGCGCCGGCTGGGTGAAATCCATCCAGCGGCTGCGGCGGAAGCCAGCCAGTTCGGTCAGTTCCGGCAGCCCCGGCGCCTGCCGCAGCCGCTGCCACAGCTCCTCAAAGGAGACGTAATCGGGGGCCAGCTGCAGCAGCACCATATCCTCGGTGATCCGCCGCTCCTGGCTGACCGCTTCGGCGCTCTCCTTGTGGCGCGCCGCCGGCAGCGTCGCCAGCTGCGCCAGCAGCTGTTGCTCCCACAGCCATCCTTCCAGAGAGCCCGCTTCATCCTGATGCCAATAATCCAGCCGGTCGGCGCTGATGCCGGCCAGCTGCTTGCGGTCCACTTCCTGCAGCCCTTCCGCTGCCAGGGAAACCACCACCTCCAGCAGCGAGCCGCCGGCAGCCTGCCGTGTCCCCTCCGGCAGCTGCGCCGGCGGATGGGCCCGGGCGATATACCATCGTAAAATTCGCATATGAGACCTCCCTCGTGCCAGGCACGATGCTTCCAAATTGGGGGATGTGGGCGTCAACTTCGCCTAATTATAGCACGTCCGCTGCCCCAGATAGGGAGCCGCCGCCCGCCAGGATCAGAAAGAGCGCCGCC
>JAHEEY010000210.1 GCA_024640485.1 Chloroflexota bacterium
GGCGAGGCCAACTGGCGCATCTCATCCAGCCCGACATCGTAAATCCAGATCTGCGGCCGGGCATCGGAGCGCAGCGCATCGACCCGCTGGAAGGCGAACTGACTGCCGTCCGCCGACCATGCCGGCACCCCGTGGTGCACGCTCAGGTTGTCGGTCAGCGCCCGGGCGCCGCTGCCGTCAGGCCGTATCAGCCACAATTGGCGCCCGGTCTGGGTGCGGGGCAGTTTGCGGCTGAACACGATCCAGCTCCCGTCTGGCGACCAGGCTGGCGCGCTGTCATCCACCTGCACGTCGCCGCTGATAGGCTTGACGGCCCCGCTGCCGATATCGACCGTGAAGAGGTAAATCCCCAGGGCGAAATCATGGGAATGGCTCGAATGGTCTTCACCCTCGTCCCCGTGGGCTGAGACCAGGCTGTGGTCTCGGAGGATCAGCTGGCTGCTGTCCGGGCTCCAAACCGCCGGCGTCCCCATCTCGCTCTCGAACTGCTTCTCTTCCCGACTTTGTAAGTTGAAGGCGATGATCCCTTCGTCCGCTGATCCGGCATAGCTGATCCACTCCCCGTCCGGCGAAAAGCTGGCTGCCTGGCTGATACCCTGGGTGTCCGCAAACAGAGGGATGCTTTCCCCACTGTCGCTGTCCAGCCAATACAGCCTTGGTTCTCCCGAGAGGGTGCCGTCGTCCCTGAACTCACGCCGCTCGTACACCAGCCGCCGTCCGTCCGGGTGCCAAACCGGGGTGCTGCACATCGCCTGCCGGCAGGCGATCAGCTGTTTGACGCCTTTGCCGTCGGCATCGATCAGCCACAGTCCGCTGTCTTTCTCGCCGTCGCCTCCGCTGAATACGATCTTGGAAGAGTCGGCTGAGAGGGCGAAGTCCACCAGACTGCTGACGGCGCTGGTCAGCTGCTGAGCAGCGCTGTTGTCCAGTTCCTGCCGGTACAGCTGCACAACGTCGCGGTTATCCCAGCTCAAGTAATAGAGCGCCTCTCCAGCTGCCGGCTGGGGCTTCAGGATCAGCCAGATGGCGGCCAGCAGCCCTATGGTAATGAGGGCCGCTGCGGCGGCGGATCGGTGTGGGCGGGGAATGCGCTGGCTCATGGGGAAATGGTCTGCCGCCGTGGAGGCTTCAGCTGGCGGCCCTGGTTGTCTGCCGGGCGATGGGCAGTGTGAACATGAAGGTGCTGCCCTTGCCTTCTTTGCTGACCGCCCAGATGCGCCCGCCGTGGGCCTGGACGATATGGCGGGCGATGGCCAGCCCCAGCCCGGTGCCGCCGCTGCCCCGGGTGCGGGCCCGATCAGACTTGAAGAAGCGCTCGAAGATGCGCGGCAGATCCTCAGCGCTGATGCCCACGCCATTGTCTTTGACCGAGATGACCACAGCGCCATGCTCTTTGTCCGCATCGTCTCGCCCATCGCTCTGAACGACATGGGCCCACAGCTTGACGCTGCTGCCCGCCGGCGAGAATTTGATGGCGTTGTGGATTAAGTTGGTGGCCACCTGCTGCACGCGGGCCGCGTCCGCCATCACCGCCGGCAGCGCCGGCGGTAGGTCCAGGATCAAATCCACCTTCTTCCGCTTCGCCTGGGAGCGCAGCCGGTCCAGCGGGATCAGCAGCAGCTCCGAAACTGTTGTGGGGTTCAGGGTCAGCGGCGCCTGCCCCGACTCAATGCGGGATAGCTCCATCAGCTCCTGCACCATCTGGCTGAGGGTATCCACTTCCCGTTCGGCATGGCTGAGAAAGCGGCGGGCCACATCCGGCTCCTCCAGCGCCCCATCCTGCAGCGTCTCAATCACCGCCCGCACCGAGGCCAGCGGGGTTCTCAGCTCATGGGAGATGTTGCTGATAAAATCACGCCTGACCGTTTCCAGCCGGCGCACGTGGGTCAAATCTTGCAGGATGATCAGGAATCCTTTGGCTTCGGCGTCGCTGAACGGGGTCACGGCAGCATGTAGAAACAGGGTAGAGCCGATCTCCACCGCCTGGACCTGCCGCCGTCCGCTGGCCCTGGCGGTCTGCCACAGCTCGATCAACTGGTGGTGGCGAAGCAGTTCAGCCACCTGGCTGCCCACAGCCCGCGCCGGTGAGCAGTTGAGCAGCTGTGTGGCCGCCGGGTTGATGAACTGCACAGAGCCCAGTTCGTCGGTGATCAGGGCGCCGTCGGTGGTGTATTCCGATAACACCGCCAGCTGCTTGTTCTCCTCCGAGATGTCCGACAATTTCGAGGCGAACCCTTCCAGCATCCGGTTGAAGTCGTGGGTCAGCTCACTCAATTCGGAGCGGTCCTGGACCAGCACCGGTGCCGGCGGGACCCCATCAGCCGCCCGTTTGGCGGCAGCGGAGAGCAGCGTCATCGTCCGCCGGCGGTGCCGGGATCGGAAGTTCGCCAGGACCAAGAGGGAAAGCAGCAGCACGGCGGTCGCCGCCGCCAGCGCCAGATCAAGACAGCTGGTACTGCCGGCGCAATCCGGCGCGGAGAGACTGGCTCGAAGCCCAACCATGATCAGCAGGACGGCAAGCGATGGCAGAAGTGCGTTTCTCAGCGGCGCGCTGTATTTGCTCAACATTGGCGTTATCCGTCGAAGCGGTAGCCGACGCCTCGGATGGTGACGATGCGGCTGGAGTTGGCTGGATCAGGTTCGATCTTCTCGCGCAGCCAGCGCACATGGACGTCGACGGTCCGGCTGTTGCCGTCAAACGTCCATCCCCAGACTTGCTCTAAGATCAAAGAGCGGGAGAGGGCGATGCTCTGGTGACGGGCCAGGAACAGCAGCAGCTCGAACTCTTTCGGCTTCAGGCTCAGTGGTTGATCATCCAATTGGACTTCACGTTTCTCTGGATTGATCCGCAGGTTGTCGAAGACCAAAGGTATCGATCTGCCCGCGCTGGGCACGGATGACAGCTTCTGCTCGGCGCTGATTTCGTCTCGGATCAGTTTGACACGGCGCAGCAGGGCGCTGACTCTGGCCTGCAGCTCGCGCATGCTGAAAGGTTTGGTCAGATAGTCGTCCGCACCCACTTCCAACCCGATGATTTTGTCCAGTTCGTCCGCCCTGGCGGTGAGCATTAGGATGGGCACAGACTGCTCTTTGCGCAAGATGCGGCACACCTCAAAGCCGTCGATTCCCGGCAGCATGACATCCAGCACAATCAAGTCTGGCTTCTCACGGCGCGCCAGGCTGACCGCTTCCCTGCCGCTGCCGGCGGTGACGATGGCGTACTCCTGGCGGCGCAGATTGTAGGCCAATGTCTCCAGCAGCGTTTCGTCATCCTCGACCAGCAAGATCTTTTCATTCATATGAAGTCAGTTTTAGCACTCATGCCTATGCCGGTCAAACGGGTTCATATGAGAACTGTTGCCTGGTGTGAACTGGCGGAGGTATAGTTGCCCCAGATAAATCATTGGCCAAAGAGGGTGGATCAGCTATGCAGCGCACGGATAGAGAACGCAAGCAAGAACAAACCGGAGTTTCCCGCATCAGCCAGGCATTTGAGCGAGCTCAGAAGCTGCGATCCGCCGCATTGATGCCCTACTTCACCCTGGGCTATCCCACCATGGAGAGCTCAGTGGAGATCATCAGCGCCGTCGCCGAGGAAAGCGACCTGCTGGAGCTGGGCGTCCCCTTCAGCGATCCATTGGCCGACGGCCCCACCATTCAGCGAAGCACCCAACAGGCGCTGGACAACGGCACCACCGTCGCCGGCTGCCTCCAGATGGTCGCGCAGCTGCGCCGGCGGGGGATCGATACCCCCATCTTGCTGATGGGCTATTACAACCCGGTGATGGCCTACGGCGAGGAAGCGTATGTCCGCGATGCCGCCGCCGCCGGAGCTGACGGCTTCATCATCCCTGATCTCCCCTTGGAAGAAGCCGCCGAGATGGAAGCGCTGGCTGACAATTACGGGCTGGCACTGGTTTATTTCCTGGCCCCCACCAGCCCGGAAGCGCGCATCGCCGCCGTCGCCCGTCACGCTAAAGGGTTCATCTATCTGGTCAGCTTGACCGGCGTCACTGGGGCTAGAGCGGCGCTCCATGCCGACCTGGGCGATTTCATCAGCCGGGTACGCCGGCAGACCACCGTCCCACTAGCCGTGGGGTTCGGTATCAGCACCCCGGAGCAGGCCGCTGCGGTGGGCCAGTTGGCTGACGGTGTCATCGTCGGCAGCGCCGTGATCAATGCCGCCGATGCCGCCGAAGACAAACCCGCCGCTGCCCGCCAGTTCGTCAAGTCACTGCAGGAAGGGCTCAATCGCCGCTGAGCCGGCAGCCGCGGCCTCCCAACCCCGTTGATCTTGATGTGGGTGCAAATGCATCCCTACTTACCGTTGGAGTTCCCTATGAGCAACCACTTGTCCCAGGAAAACAGCCCCTACCTGCTGCAGCATGCCGATAATCCGGTTGACTGGTACCCCTGGGGACCTGAGGCGCTGGCGTTGGCCGGCGAACAGGATAAGCCGATCCTGCTGAGCATCGGCTACGCGGCGTGCCACTGGTGCCACGTCATGGCCCATGAATCGTTCGAAGACCAAGAGACGGCAGCGATCATGAACCAGCATTTCGTCAACATCAAGGTGGACCGGGAAGAGCGCCCCGACCTGGACAGCATCTACATGAGCGCCGTGCAGGCGATGACCGGGCAGGGGGGCTGGCCCCTGACCGCCATGCTCACCCCTCGGGGCGAGCCTTTCTACGGCGGCACCTATTTCCCTCCACAGCCCCGCTACGGCATGCCCAGCTTCCAGCAGCTGTTGCTGGGGGTTGCCGAGGCATGGGAAAACCGGCGGGAAGAGGTCCTGGGCCATGCCGCTGAACTGACCAGCCACATCGCCAGGAATTTCGCCTTCGACGGCGCCGGCGGTGCGCAGGTGACCGCTGCCACCCTGGAGGCAGCTGCCGCCAAAATCAGCGCCGAGTTTGACCGCCGCTTCGGCGGCTTTGGCGGCGCGCCCAAGTTCCCGCCGTCGATGACCCTGGAGTTCCTGCTGCGCATGCATCTGGAAAACGGCGACCGGCAGCTGCTGGCTATCGTCGAAGAGACCTTGAACAGGATGGCCTACGGCGGCATTTACGATCAGGTTGGCGGCGGTTTCGCCCGCTACGCCACCGATGAACGCTGGCTGGTGCCCCATTTCGAGAAGATGCTCTATGACAACGCCCTCCTCAGCCGGGTTTATCTCCACGCCTGGCAGGTCACCGGCAGCCCCCTCTACCGCCGCGTGGTCCAGGAGACACTGGATTTCGTCCTGCGCGAGCTGACCGATGAGCAGGGCGGTTTCTACAGCAGCTACGACGCCGACAGCGAAGGGGTAGAAGGGAAATTCTACATCTGGGACCTGGCGGAGTTCCAGGCGGTGGTTGGCGAGAACGCAAGTTTGATCGGCAGCTATTTTGGGGTCAGCCAGGGCGGCAATTGGGAAGGGAGCAATATCCTCAATGTCCCCGTCGAACCGGCCCGATTCGCTGAGCAAAATGGGATCACCCTTGACTCGTTGGACCAACTGCTAGGCGAAGCCAAAGAGAAGTTGTATCAAGTAAGAAAGGGGCGGGTCTGGCCCGGATTGGATGACAAGGTGCTGACCGCGTGGAACGGCCTGATGATGGCGTCCTTCGCCGAAGCCGGCAGGCTGCTGGGACGTGCCGACTACACCGCGGCGGCGGTCAAAAACGCCCAATTCATCTACGACAAGATGCGGGATCAAAACGGCCGGCTGCTGCGATCCTGGAAATCGGGCGCCTCTGCAAAATACAACGGCTACCTGGAAGATTACGCCTACCTTGCCGACGGGCTGCTGGCCCTGTACCAGACAGTGTTCGATGAGCGCTGGTACAGTTGGGCGGATGAGCTGGCCCAGCTGATCAACACCCATTTCGCTGACCCTGCCGGCGGCGGCTTCTACGACACCTCCGACGATCACGAAACGCTGCTGCAGCGCCCCAAGAATATTCAGGACAACGCCGTCCCCAGCGGCAGCGCCATGGCGCTCCACGTGCTGGCAAAACTATCCCTGTACAGCGGCGATGGCGCTTATTGGGATCAAAGCGAGGCCATGGTCGACGCCGCCTCGCAGCTGTTGGCTGCCTATCCCACCGCCTTCGCCCATTGGCTCGCGGCCGCCCATTTCATCAACGGCAGCCCCCGTGAACTGGCACTGATCGGTGACCTGGAGAGCGCTGACACCGCTTCGCTGCTGGGGGCACTCAATGAAACTTACCGTCCCAATCTGGTAACTGCCCTGGGCGGTGACCGCTCCCAAATCCCGCTGCTGCGCCACCGCTCAATGATCGGCGACGCGGCCACCGCCTACCTCTGCCGAGGCTTTAGCTGTAAACTGCCGGTAACCGAGCCTGCCACGCTGCGTCGGCTGCTGGATGAGCCGGCATAGCCAGCGGACCAGCAAGACGCCACGAAAACAAAGAGCGCCAGGGCGCGGATCGCTCCATTTGGAGCCTCCATCACCCTGGCGCTTTCGGCTTGAATTAAGGCAACCGTCAGATGTTCAGAGGATCAGCTGTTTGGCAGGCCCTTGAGATATGCCTCCAACCGGCTGTTGAACGCTACTTCTTCCCGGTATTCGGGGCTGTCCAGCAGCTCCTTCACCGTTTCCACGCTGCGGCGGCTCGCCGGCCAATTCTCGTCCTTGGCGATGCGCAGCGCCAACCGCGCCGCCAGCACCGCCGCTTCGCGCAGGTTGACCAGGGTCACTTTGTCCAGGGTGTCATAGCGGGTATGGCCGTACCCTCGCCCGCTGAATCCTTTTCCGCCCACGGAACCCATGCCGCCGGTGGGCACTCCCACCATTAGAAACGGGTAGTGATCCGAGTGGGCGTTGACCGACTGGGCTACCCCGAACTTCAGGGCCATTTCCTGGCTCCACTGTTTGAACCGCGGTTCCAGCTCCGCCCATTCATTCAGCACGATCCCTTTGTTGGCCACGGCGCCGGCAGAGTCCATGTTGAGATAGAAGAGGACATGGTCCATTTCTTCAGGGTGCGCGGCTACATACGCCGTTGAGCCGATCAAGCCGATCTCTTCGATGCCCCACAGGACAAACCGGATGGTGTAGGGCAGCTCGCCGGCATATTGCGCCAGCACCCGGGCCGCTTCCATCACCGCCACGGTTCCCGAAGCGGGGTCTTCCGCCCCCTGGGAGATGTCGTGACCGTCGTAATGGCTGCCCATCAGCACCATCTTCTCCGGCTGCTTCACTCCGGGCAGCTCACCGACCACGTTCCAGGAAACCATCGGCTGGCAGGCATCGCTGCTGGTGATGCGGATCTTCACCGCCCCGAACCGTTTGATCAGCCGTTGGATATAGGCGCCGTCTTCCATCGCCACCGAGATACCTGGTATAGGCCCCTCAGCATTGTCGCCAATGCCGCCGGTTGCCGGCCCGTAAGCCGGGTAATGATTAACGAAGATGAACCCTGCCGCCCCGGCCATCATGCTGCGGCCGTACTTCTCGCTCCGGTGGATCCAGCGTTTGACGCCCTTGGGGTTGACTTCGCTGGTGGTCAGCACAATCTTACCGCTGATCTCCTCGGCCCGTTCGTCAAACTCATTTGGGGCGCCATCGTCCATGTCGACCACATACGCCTCTAAATTCGCCGGCGGCGAATGGGGCAAGGTGATGCAGGCGATCTCCTTCTGCACCGGCTCCAGAATCTCCAGCTTCACCTGTCCTCGGCGCCAGCCAACATAGTCGACCGGCTCCAGGTGGACGTTGCTCAGCCCGTACGCCTTCATCTTTTCTACCAGAAACTCGGCGGCCTGACGCTCACCTTCGGTGCCGCCAAAGCGGGAGCCAAAATCGTCGCAGAGGATAGTCAGGTTGTCCATCGACTCCGTACTGGTGTACACATCGCCCATGATCAGCCGGTCAATCTTCAATAGTGGGTTATCGCTCATTGCTTCTCCTCAAATATGCTGTGATGTTCGCTGCAACGGACCAATTAAATCAGAAAATCGGGGCGCCGGGAAGGGTGAACACAAATCGGCTGCCCCCATATTCGGAGGACTCCACCCATATCATTCCTCTGTGGGCCTCGACAGCCAGTTTGCAGAAGGTCAAGCCAAGGCCGGTCCCTCGCCGTCCCGGCCCTTCCTGGTCGGTATGCATAAACCGTTCAAATA
>JAHEEY010000211.1 GCA_024640485.1 Chloroflexota bacterium
AGGGGAAAACGGGCGCATCGTCTATTTTGGCAATGGGGACGGCAAGCTGTACGCGCTGAACGCCGACACCGGCCGGAGGCGCTGGTCGTATGACAGTACCGGCGCCGGAGGGGCGTCGCCCGACCGGAATGACATGAACGGATCGCCGGCGTTAGGGGAAAGCGGCATCTACCTGGGCGGCGAGCACGGCCAGCTCTGGTATCTGCCCTATGATTACCCGCTGCACCATCCCGAAGATCCAAGAGGTTGCAGCGATGCCAGCGAAGATCTGCCCCCGGAGACGGCGGCCCTTTACTACGTATCGCCCGGTGGGCGGGCCCAGCCGCAGATGCCGCCGACGCTGCCTTCGGCAAGCCTATTTTGCTTCAAACTGCTGGTCAGGGACAAGGGCAGGACTGTGCCGGCCCGGTTCTTCAACGCCCCTTTCTTCAAGAACCCAGGGGCGCTGCGGATCAGCCTCGATCCCCCGGTTCCGTTTCAGTGGCAGCAATCTGGGGACGGTAAATATCTCT
Organism: Chloroflexota bacterium; assembly: GCA_024640485.1. Lineage (GTDB taxonomy): Bacteria > Chloroflexota > Anaerolineae > Promineifilales > Promineifilaceae > JAHEEY01. Next base: position 513 of record JAHEEY010000211.1, read on the forward strand.
ATATCATCCCGGATGGCTTTCTGGAGCCAGGGCAGCGCTACCAGCTGTCCATCGACGCCAGCTATTATCGGGGCGGGCTCAGCATCGGCAATCTGACCATTGGCGGGCGCAAATCGGGGCAGCTCAGCCAGCTGTTCACCTTTGACGCCGAGCATCCGGGGGAAAGGGGGCTGCCGCTGGGCATCGGCGAGCAGCGGACAACCGCCTTCGAGTGGACCCGGCTGGCAGTTCCCATCCCGACGATGCTGCCCAGCCTGAACCAGATCGGCTTTGATTACATGAACTGGCTGATCGGACCGGTACTCATCGCGCCCCCAGATGCCGAAGGTGCCGGGAAAGCGATCCTGTGGGCGATAGGCGCCCAGCGAAACCGGGACGGTGAGCTGGTAGTGGATACCGGTACCGATTTCAGGCTGCCGCTGAGCGGCCATTACCGGCATGACGCCTTCATCTTGTCCAATCACGCTTTCAAGATGGCTATCACCGGTATTCCCATCACCTTCAATATCTTCCAGATTCGGGGCCGGCTGGGTCCTGATCTGCGGCTCCTTCCCGGCGCCCGGGCATACGCGGAGACAGAAGTGCTGTCGATCCCCACCTTCGGTATTCCCATGGTTATCGCCGGGCTGGCCAACAACATTTGGCGCAAGCTGGTGGCGATGGCCACCTACACCACCCAACCGGTTCCAGACGATGCCGGCGCCAGCCAGAGGCCAGCCGGACTCACCGTGGAATCAGTCGCATTTCATCCACCCGCTGGAGATCGTGACGGCTCGGTTGTCGCCAATATCGATGTTGAGGCGGGCAGCCGCTATCCCAATGAACAGCATATCGGCGCTATCTTGCTGGTTGATACCCAGGAGATGGAGGTGGTGAATCTCGATTATCACCAATGTCTGCGGCAGGCAGCCGACCAGCGGGGTAATCTGCGCCAAATAACCCTAAATGTTCCCAAGGGATCCCGGCTGCCGGCCCATCTGACTGCGTTCGTGATGCTAGATCTATTTCCCATTCACCAAACGAGGCTGGAACTCTAATGTCCCAAGAACAGAAGAAGAAGCTGCCCATTTCATTCAAACTGCTTTTCAGCACTGGCGACCTGACCACCAATTCGTTTCAGGCGATCATTCTCTTCTACCAGCTCTACTTTCTGACCGATATCGCCGGTTTAAGGCCCAGCTACGCCGCCTGGGCCATCGCTGCCGGACGGCTTTGGGACGCGGTCAACGATCCATTGTTCGGCATCCTCTCGGATCGAATACGGAGCCGCTACGGCAGGCGGCGGGTGCTGCTGCTGTACGGCGCGGTGCCGCTGGGGCTGGCCTTCATGCTGATGTGGTCGATTCCCGAAGCGTCCCAGGCGGCGCTGGCGGTCTACTATACCGTTACCTTTATCTTGTTTGACACTTGCTACACCGCCGTTCATGTCGGCTATAACGCCCTTACCCCAGAGATCACCAAAGATTACGATGAACGCAGCTCACTGAACGGGTACCGCATGTTCTTTGGACTGGTGGGGTCATTGGGAGCCATCATCATGGCCACCTTGCTGGCTGATATGGTGGCTGATCCGCGGCAGCTTTTCCTGGCCATCGGCATTGGCTTGGGGCTGTTCAATATCATCCCGCCGCTGGTGGTCTTCAAGATAACCGGCGACTACCGTACCCAGCTTGACGGCAAGCCGCTGTCCCCCCTGGCCTCTTTTCGGGAGACGGTCAAGAATGAAGCGTTCCAGAAGGTGATGGGGCTGTATTTGTTCGGTTGGACCACCGCCAGCATCATGGCGGCGGTGCTGGTCTATTTCGCCAACTACTACCTGCTGGTGCCGGAGCAGGCTAACTACTACGTTTTGGCGGCCCAGGGCTCGGCAATTCTGTTCATTCCGGTAGTGGTGCTGATGGCCAAGCGGCTGGACAAGCGGCGCACGTTTATCATCAATAATATCGTCTGGATTGTGCTGCTTATGCTCCTGTTCTGGGTGCGGCCGGCCCAATCGGGCCTGGTCTATCTGTTGGCCGCGCTGGCAGGGCTGGGAATCGCTACCATCTATGTCATCCCGTGGGCGATGATCCCCGACATCATAGAAGATGATCAGCTGAAGACTGGTCAGCGCCGCGAAGGCGCCTACTATGCCCTGGTCTCTTTCTTTCAGAAATTGGGCACCGGGATCGCCCTGTGGAGCATGGGCCAGGCACTCGAGGCCTCCGGTTATCTGAGCCCCACGGCTGGCCAGCCGCTGCCGGTCCAGACCGGTCCGGCGATCCTGGCGATCCGGCTGTTCATGAGCATCGTGCCGGCGCTGCTGCTGCTGGTTGCCATCGCCTTTGCCTGGGGGTATCCGCTGTCCAGGGAAAAGCACCGGGAGCTGTTGGCCCAGCTGGAGCTGGAAAGGTGACCATCAGCCAGGAGGATGCAATGACCGCTGGCATCCAGATGGGGCGTCAGCCGAAGGAGTTTGGGGGGATTAGAATAGTGCCAACGGCTGCTCGCCGAAACCGTAGCGGAATCTGAGGTAGGTGAAGCTTATCAGCAGCAGCAGCAGGAGCCCGGTCATACCATAGTCCCAACGGCGAAAATGGAGCTGGACCAGGGTGGTCCGTGTTACGTGCGGTTTGCCGTACCCCCGCGCTTCCAGCGCCGTGGCCAGCTGCCCGCTGTCTCGCAGCGAGCTGATGATCATGGCCACAAATATAGGCATCATGACCCGCACCCGCTTGAAGCCGGTGTGCTGCTGGATGTTCAGCCCCCGGGCCTGCTGAGCTTCTGATATCAAAGTGAAGGTCCCCTGGAATGTGGGGATATAGCGCAGCGCCAGCGCCAGCACCAGCCCCCACTCATGCCGCAGCCCCAGCCGGACCATGCTTTGCACCAAATCGGCCTGGGAGGTGGTGTACAGCCAGGCAAAGACGGCCAGGGCCATGGTCAAGATGCGCAGCGCCAGCACCGTTCCCTGAGCCAGCCCGATCTTGGTGATCTCTACTACCCAGAATGAAAGTATCGGGTCACCTTCCGGGTAGAAGATGGTTCGCAGGATCATCATCAGCAGCCCCACCGGCAGCAGCGTCTTCAGGATGAACCCCAGCTTTGAGGGCGGCGTGCCTGCCGACCAATGGAGCGCCAGCAGCAGCAGCAGGGCGCCCAGCATCAGCCATAGATTTTGGAAAAGGATCAGCAGAAACAGGGTGGTCGCTACAAACAGCAGTTTCACACGAGGGTCGGTGCGGTGCAGCCAGCTGCCTCCGGGCAGATAGAAGTTAACAGATACAGACATGGTTAGTCAGCCTGCTCCCGTCCGCTGCCCTCAGCCGCCGGGATATCGCCGTGGCTCAAGCGGCTGCACAACTCCCCCACGGAAATGACGTTTTCCGGCAGCCCCAGCTGCCGACCCAGCCAGCTGATCTGGGGCGCCTCCAGCTGGGTACTCTTCAGCAGATCGTCCCGTTGGAAGATGCGGCGGGTGGGTTCGTAGGCCAGCAGCCGTCCCTGGTGCAGCAGGGCAGCAGTGGGTACGTGGCGGGCGACCAGCCGCATGTCATGGCTGATGATGATAATCGTACGCCCCTTTTGGTTAAGCTTCTTGAGAATAGCCATCAGCTCGTCGGTATTGCGCTGGTCCAGGCCGCTGGTCGGTTCATCCAGGATCAGGACGTCCGTCTGCATCGCCACTACTGCCGCCACGGTCACCTTGCGCCGCAGCCCGAAGCTCAGCAGCGCCGGCTGCAGCTCGGCATAAGGCTGCAGCCCAAACTGGTCCAACGTCTCCTCCACCTGCTGATTGACACGGCCTTCCGCCAGACCCAGGTTGCGCGGGCCGGCGGCGATCTCTTCTCTCACGGTGGCGCTGAAAATCATGTGGTCTGGGTTCTGAAAGACGAAGCCGACTGTTCGGGCCAGTTCCGCCACCGGGCTGCCGGCGATATCCTCCCCGTTGAGCTGCACGCTTCCCCGGCTGGGGCGCAGCAAGCCGTTCAGGTGTTTGACCAGGGTGGTTTTCCCAGAGCCGTTCTGGCCCAAGACCGCCAGATACTCCCCTTTGTAAATCGACATCGAGACATCGTTCAACGCGTAATGCTGGTGGGTGTAGTTGTAGGTCAGATTCGCCAGCTTGAATAATGGCGCTGCCTCGCTGGCAGCGCCATTGGCTGGTCCGGCTGTTTCGGAGCCGGGTGCACTGGGAGAGATGGGCATTTCTCGCAGCGCGTGCTGCGCCTCGTCTACCTGGGTAAACGCGAAATCGGTGCCCAGCTTCTGATTGAGGCAGTCGGACAGCTGGCTCACTTGAGGCACCTGCAGCCCCATATGGTTGAGCTGCCGGGTGGGGGAGAACACCTTCTCCGGCGGCCCATCCAGCGCCACCTTTCCTTCGTATAGCACCACAACTCGTTGGGCAAAGGCGGCGATCTTCTCGCTTTCGTGAGACACCATGATGATGGTGATCCCTTCCTGTTTGCGCAGCGCGTCGACGGCAGCGAAGACCTCCCGCTTGCCCTGGGGGTCGAGATTTGCTGTGGGTTCATCCAGCACCAGCACCGGCGGCTTCATCGCCAGGATGGCGGCGATGGCCACCCGCTGCTTCTGCCCGCCGGACAGCTCGAACGGGGATCGCTGCCGGAGGCCGCTCATCCCCACAGTCTCCAACGCCCAATCAATGCGCTGGTGCATTTCCGAGCGCGGCAGCCCCATGGTCTCAAGCCCGAAGGCAACCTCCGACTCCACGGTCATATTGAACAGCTGGGTATCGGGCTTCTGAAAGACCAGGCCAACGGTGTGGGCCAGCTCGGCGACCGGCGTCCGTTTGCTGTCCAGCCCGTTGACCCGCACGCTGCCCCGAATGGCGCCGCCGGTTGATTGGGGCACAATCCCGTTCAGTGCCATGCACAGGGTGCTTTTGCCCTCGCCTGTCGGTCCCATCACGGCGATGAATTCGCCGGCGCGAATCACCAGATCAATCCCGCGTAGAACCCAATTGGGATCTGAACCCGGCAGAATCGACGGGTATGCGTAATGCAGGTTTTCAATGGTGATGATGGGATACAAGTTGGTAATTGCCAGCCGTTTACAGCTCTTCGAATTTCGGCGCTTCGCCCAGTTGGTCGATCTGCGGGAAGGCACGGCGGACCAGTTGGAACAGCAGCAGGCCCAGCAGCCCCAATCCCACCTGGAACAGGTTAAAGGGAAGCTCTGCCGCCGCGCCGGCAAAGCCGAAACCGTAAATAGTCGCCTCGCCCAGGAAGTAGACCGCTGCCAAAGAGAGACCGCCGGCGATCCAGGCCAGAAAATGGGCGTTGCTGCCTTTCTTCCAGCCGATCAGGCCGGCAATAACCCCCAGGCTGCCGTGAGCCAGGAAAGTCAGCGGTGCGAAGCTGCCGTAGCCCAGGGCCAAGTCGGCGATAGCGGCGCCCACGGCGGCTGAAACGCCGCCGACAATCGGCCCAAATGCCAGGGCGATGAAAATCTCGGCGATGGCGCCGGGGTGGGTGAATCCGCCAGTGGCAGCAATAGGAACCGGTATTGATGAGACCAATACCGCTACAATGGCGATGCCTACCGCCATCAGTGCGATGCGCTGAACTGTCATCTTCTTGATTTTACTCCTTCGACTCGCCCTAGCAGCCAATGTGAAGGCCAAACGTTTCTTACTCAATCATGCCGACGTCGGTTCTTCGGCGGCTTCAAAAAATGCCAGCCTGGGAAGCTTCCTTTCGGCTGGCAGCGGTTACAAATTGACAGCTAATTGTCCCCCAACCGAGACACTCCTGCAACAGCACAGAAGCAAGCTCTTCTTCGCCACATCTTGGCCTCATTCTTCTGACGCTGGCTTGCCTTGTCCGCTGCTGATAACGTATGATTGTCGCTGTCATAGAGGACGGCTGCCGAGCTAATTGGGACGGCTTCGCGGGTTACGGGCGCCAACACCGGCGGCCATCCTCTCTTACCTTAATCACATTCTGACATAACCCGACGAGGAGTCCAGATGCGAATCAGCGACATGAATTGGATGGCGGTAGAGCGTTACCTTCAGGATGATGACAGAGCGGTTTTCCCTCTAGGCAGCACCGAGCAGCATGCCTATCTCAGCCTTAGTACCGACTCGATTCTGGCGGAACGGGTCGCCGTGGAGGCGGCCGAGCCGCTGGGCGTCCCGGTTTTTCCGGCCCAGGCGTACGGCGTCACCCCCTATTTCCGCGATTATCCCGGCACGGTCAGCCTGCGACTGGCCACCTACCTGGCTGTCATTCGCGACACGCTCGACAGCCTGGCTCAATCCGGCTTTCGCCGCATTCTACTGGTCAACGGCCACGGAGGAAACAGCCCGGCCGGTGCCCTGGCCACCGAGTGGATGGCTGACAACCCAGGGGTGCGGGTTCGCTTTTACAACTGGTGGTGTGCCCCCAAGACCTGGGCACAGGTGATGGCCTTTGATCCCATCGGCAGCCACGCCTCCTGGACAGAGAACTTCCCCTGGACCCGGCTGGATGGGATCACCATGCCAGAGGAGCGCAAGGTGCTGCCTGATCGCACAGATAAAGCGACCCTGGTCGGTGCTGAGATGCGCGCCGTCTACGGCGACGGCAGCTACGGAGGGTACTATGCTCGTCCGGACCAAGAGATGCTGGCCATTTGGCAGACGGCTGTGGCCGAGACACGGGCTATGATCGCTGAAGGGTGGGACTAGCAGATGAATATCTCATTTCCAGGCAAACGGGTCATCGTCACCGGAGCCGCCCACGGGTTTGGCCGGGCGATATCGCTGGCATTCGCCTGCCGGGGGGCTGAGGTATACGGCTGTGATTTGCTGACCGATGAATTGGCTGAGACCCGGCGGCTGTGCGAGGCGGCTGGCGGCAGCTGCGCGGTGGCGACTGTCGATGTCACCGACCGGCAGGCGGTCTTCGACTTTGTCGCCGCCGCTGAAGCCGGCAGCCCGTCAGGCTGTGTCGACATTCTGGTCAACAACGCCGGCGGGGTTATGGGGCAGGTGGGCCGGCCGCTGGAACAGGTAACCGAGGATGATTGGTCGGCGATCATTGCCGTCAACCTCAATGCCGCCTTTTACTTCGCCCAGGCTGCTGTCCCCGGCATGAAATCGGCTGGTTGGGGGCGGATTGTCAACATCTCCAGCGGCGCCGGCCTGGGCCCCAGCCTGACCGGCATCCAGGCGTACGCTGCCGCCAAAGCGGGCCAGATCAATTTGACCCGCCAACTGTGCCACGAGCTGGGCGCCTTCAACATCACGGTGAATAATATCGCCCCCGGCTTCGTCCGCTCCAATGCCAACACCGAAAAACAGTGGCAGTCATATGGTCAGGCGGGGCAGCAGGCGCTTATAGACCAAATTGCGCTGAAGCGGCTGGGCAGCGCTGAAGACATCGCCCATGCGGTACTCTTTTTCGCTTCTGATTACGCCGGCTGGATCAGCGGACAGGTGCTTTCGGTGGATGGCGGCAGCTAGCAGGCGGAACAGCCCGCCGATCAGTTATCACCCATTCAGGACAGGGAAGCGGGAGGGCGCCATCCTCAGCGCTGGTTGAGAGCTTCAAAAGCGCGTTCCACGAAC
>JAHEEY010000212.1 GCA_024640485.1 Chloroflexota bacterium
CCCATCTATCCTGAAATCTGTTCGGTTGGGGGACCACCTGCGCTTTCTCGATCTGGCAGGCTGACCGTCTTTGACGGGCAGCATCCCCCAATTTTGCACCCTGTTATGAATCGACACCGTCCATTAATCCTCCTGCTGACGCTGCTGCTGTCTCTGCCGATGTCCGCTCTGGCCCAAGATGAACAACCCACGGCAGACCCTTCAGCGGCGGAAGGCAGTGAGCTAACCCCTATCCCGCAGCTCTATGTGGTTCAAAGCGGGCAGAACCTGACCATCATCGCCGAACTGTTTGATGTGACCGTGGAAGAGCTGCAGCTGATCAACAGCCTGGCAGATGACGCCATCCTTGATGTAGGCCAAGAGCTGATCATCCCCGGCGGCGAAGGGGATGCCGTCGCTTCTATTTATACCGTTCAGGGGGGCGACACCCTGGCGCAGGTGGCCGCCTATTTCAATACCACCACAGACAGCCTTCTTGAAAGCAACCGCCTGGTCAACAGCCAATACAATCTTACCGCGGGGCAATCCCTGGCAGTGGTCAGCCGCACTGGTTCCGCCCTCCCCCAGGAAGTAACCGGCACACCGCACATTGTCGGGCCAGGTGAAACCGTGCTGTCGCTGGCAGCCGCATACAGCCTTTCGGCAGCAGCCATCATGCAGGCCAACGAGCTGTCATACCCCGTTTATCTTTACCCAGGACAGCGGCTGCGAATTCCCAGCGACAGCCGCTACAACTATCTGCCGGGCGAATGGAAGGAGATTCAGGTGAGGCCATGGCCAATCCGTCAGGGTTCTACCGTCTCAATTTATGTGGAAAATATGCTGGAAGGGCGCCCTTCCGGCAGCTTCGCCGGCCAATCGCTGCATTTTGCTCCTTTTGAAGACGGGTTTGCCGCCCTGGTTGGGCTAGATGCTTTCACTGAAATAGGCCCAGCGGATTTGAACTTGGGCGGATCGGGAAACAGACCCTGGCAGCCGTTTCAACAGAACATCGAAGTTCAATCGAGCGGTTTCGGCCTGCAGTACGTCACACTTCCAGAGGAACTCAACTACCTGCTGGCGCCAGAAGTACGCCAGAGCGAAGATGCCTTTTTGGAGACAATCTACACTCAATTCACAGAAACGCAGTATTGGGACGGCCTTTTCCAAATGCCAGTCACCAACACCATCGTCACCGCCCCTTACGGAGATTCTCGATCTTACAACGGAGGTCCGGTCGAAATTTTCCATACCGGCATCGATTTAGGCGGCACCGTGGGCACCCCTATCTTGGCACCGGCCAATGGGGTAATCATCTTCAATGACACCCTTGAACTGCGGGGAGGGACGGTCATTATCAACCATGGATTGGGCGTCATGTCCGCCTACTTCCATTTGTCGGAATCATTTGTAACCACCGGGGAATCGGTGGTCACCGGCCAACTCATCGGCTCAGGCGGGTCCACCGGCCTGTCCAGCGGGCCGCACCTTCACTGGGATCTGCGCATCATGAATGTAGCGGTCAACGGCGTACAGTGGACCGAGGAGCGCTTCCCCTAGATAAGTTCCGAGCAGGATAGGCAATCCGGTGCGGCTCTGGCCAACTCGAGCTATCGCTATGCGGCGATACCCAGTATGAATAAAGTTGGTAGAATCAAAACCGTATGCTAAAATCCTCGCTCGAATATGGCGCAATGCTGCATTGCGCTTTATTTTTGCAAATTTTGAAGAATAGTCTGTTTTAGCGAATAGCTATTTGAAGGATCGAATGAAAATGAAAATCAAACATGTACTCTGGCTCGTTGTTGCGAGTCTATTTGTGGGACTGATCAGTTTGACCTCGGTTGAACCGACCGCCGCACAAGAACAAGGCACCCAGAATTTACTGGTGAATCCCGGGTTTGAAGAAGGACATTACAGCCAAGATGGCATTTCTGAAATCACCGTTCCTAACGGATGGCGGATGCATTGGATCGATGGTGTTCCCTTCCCAGGATCAGACAATAACGCAGCCCGTCCAGAGACTGTGGTTTGGAATATCGCAGACGCCCCAACCTGGGAGCGCGACCTATTCTTCCGGGACGGCAGCTACGCCTTGAAAGTGTTCAAGGGCGGCCTGCCTATGTACGCCGCACTATCCCAAGATGTTCAGAACCTGGAAGTGGGCCGTCGCTATCGTCTGGTAGCCCCGGTCTACGTTGACATCGTGGAGCGTTGGGATGGTACCAAGAAAGTGTACGCCAGCGACCCAGATGCCGGCATGGTCCGACTAGGCGCCGGCCCAGTGGGCGCCGCCTGGCTGGATACCAGCGCTATCGCCTACAGCGGCACCTGGACCGCGGCCAGCGTTTCACCTTTCTACGGCGCTTATCCGGTGTTCGTCTATGACTTCACCGCCACCCAGCCAAACATGACAGTCTTTGTCGAGTTTGGCTCCAGAAACTCCTACGCCAACAACGGCTTCTTCGTCGATACCCTGGGCCTGTACACGCTGGATGAGGTCGACACCTCCGTCGGCAGCAATCCAGCACCAGCAGACCCGCCGGTATCTTCAGGCCCTCCGCCAACCCCGTTCCCAACCCCCACGCCGCGTGCTGACGGCGCCATTGTCCATATGGTCCAGGCTGGCGACACCTTGTGGTCAATTTCTATCCGGTACGCCTCTGCCTTAGGTTTGTCGGCTGAAGAGGCCCTGCAGGTGATCCGCGAATTGAACAACAACCCGACTTTCATCAATGTCGGTCAGGAATTGATGATCTTGGTACCGAATGGTGCCGCCCCGGCAGTAGAAGCCGTTGAAGAAACGCAAGAAGGCACCCCTGCAGCGGAAGAGGCGACCCCGGAACCTACCGCGGAACCTGTACAGGCTGAAGAGCCCGCTGTGGAAACCACCGAAGCGCAGCCGGAACTGATCGCTGAAGTTGTGGACTCCAACGCCATCTGTGTCTCTGCCTTTGACGATGCCAATGGGGATGGCGTGCCGGACAGCAACGAAGGATTGCTGGCAGACGCCGTCTTCACCATTTCCCGTGCCAGCGGCACCGTGGCGACCTATGTCTCCGACGGTATCAATGAGCCGTACTGTTTCCGGGAATTGGAAGCGGGCACCTATCAAATCAACTTCTCCCAGCCGGACACATACAAGCTGACCACAGCCGGCAACTGGGCCATCGCCGTGGCCGGTTCCGCTGAGATTCCAGTACAGTTCGGTGCCCAATTTGGGGCAGAGGCAGTAGCCGCACAACAGCCGGCTGCTCCGGTTGAAGAGGTGGTTAGCGAAGCCGCCACCGTCACTGAAGAGGCCTCCGGTGGGCTCAGCTCCAATATCGGCACCATCATCCTGGTGATCGTGGTGGTCCTGGTCTTGCTGGCCGGTGTCGGTGTCATGCTGCTCCGCCGCAGCTAAACGGGCACCAGGCCGATTTCCGCGGCATCGCGGAAATCCTTCCATCGATAACGTTCAAAAGGGCGTCCTCTAAGAGGGCGTCCTTTTTCGTTTACCGGCACCTCCCCAATGCCGCCGTCCCTATGTCGTCAACCAATCGTGCAGGATGCGCACGGTTGGTGTGTTCATTTTAACTTACACTATACTATAATCAGACCATGTCACGTCATATTGGACAGTGACCGTAATCAGGTGAGCACATGTACGGAAATCAGGAACCTTCTACCCAGCCAGTGGAATATCTCATCGAACGGCCTCGGCGATCAGGCTGCCGCAGCTGCCTTGGGCGGGCATTTATTCTTACACTGATCCTGCTGGCACTTCTCGTTTTCGCCGGCGCTGTCGTTGCCGGCACTCTGGTCTATGCCGGGATGTCCCGTGAAATCGAGGCCAGTGTTGAAAAACTAGATGCTGCTAGAAGCCGAGAGACATTTGAGACCACCCGCATTTTCGACCGGGACGGCGAACTGCTATGGGAAATCTTCGGCGAAGGCAAACGCACCGAGATCCCCATCGGCCAAATCTCCGCAGACTTAATACATGCCACAGTATCGGTTGAAGATGACACCTTCTATGAAAACATCGGCCTGGACGCCCCTTCACTGCTGGCAGCGATTATCGCCAATTTCCGCAATCCAGAAGGGCGTCCGGTGGGCGGCAGCACTATCACTCAGCAGCTGGTGCGCCACATCGCCTTCGACTATGAAGAACGCACCGCAGTCTCCTACAGCCGTAAGACCAAAGAGATTATCCTGGCCTGGATCATGACCCGCAGTTTCACCAAAGATGAGATCATGGAGATGTATCTCAATGAGATCTACTACGGCAACCTGGCCTACGGCAGCGAAGCGGCGGCGATCACCTACTTCGGCAAATCGGCGACCGAACTGAGTCTGGCTGAAGCTACCTTATTAGCCGGGCTGCCCCAAAGCCCCATCGAGCTTGACCCGCTGACTAATCCTGATGCGGCCAAGGAGCGCCAGTGGCTGATCCTAAACCTGATGATCAGTGAAGGGTTCATCACCAGGGCCCAGGCGGAAGCGGCCTATCAGGAGCCGCTGACCTTTGCCCAGCAAGAAGTCAGCCTGGTGGCCCCTCACTTTGCCGTTTATGTACGGCAGCAGTTGGAAGAGCAGTTTGGCGCCGACCAGGTAGCCAACGGTGGACTGCGGGTGACGACTACTCTAGACCTTGATTACCAACGGCTGGCAGAACGGCTGGCCCAGGAACATATCGCCTCCGTAGGTGGGGAACACAATCTCACCAATGCTGCTCTGGTGGCCTTAAAGCCCGGGACCGGCGATATCTTGGCAATGCTGGGCAGTGTCGACTACCATGACGACAGCATCGATGGCCGGGTGAATGTGGCCCTCTCCCAGCAGCAGCCGGGCAGCTCCATCAAACCATTGACTTATGCCGCCGCCCTTTCTCCTGACGAGGAAGGGGTGCCCGCCTGGACTGCCGCCAGCGTCTTGTGGGATATCGCTGTTGACTACCCCCAGTTCAACGGCGACACCTACTCACCAGTCAACTACGACGGCCGTTTTCATGGGCCGGTTCGCCTGCGCACCGCTCTGGCCAACAGCTACAATATCCCTGCCGTCCTGGTGCTGCAAGATATCGGCATTCCCGATATGATGCGCTTTGCTCAAGAGATGGGCATCCGCAGCTGGCAGGAAGACTCCAGCAACTATGGCCTCTCACTGACCCTGGGCGGAGCTGAAGTGACCCCGCTGGAGATGGCTGCCGCCTACAGCGTCTTTGCATCTGGCGGTCGGCGTGTTGAGCCAGTTTCCATTCTGAAAGTGGAGAAGGCCAATGGAGAACTCCTCTTTGAGGCATTACCGCAAGCACCGCAGCAGGTGCTTGATCCCCGAGTCGCTTTTCTGATCAGCGATATCCTGGATGATGACCAGGCGCGGGAGCCAGCCATGGGGCGGGACAATCCGCTGGTACTGCCCTTCCCCGCGGCAGCCAAGACCGGCACCACCAACGATTTCCGGGACAACTGGACCATCGGCTACACCCCTGGCCTGGTGGTAGCGGTCTGGACCGGCAACACCGACAACAGCGAGATGATCAACATCAGCGGCCTGACCGGAGCGGCTCCTCTGTGGAACGAGTACATGCTGTCGGTCTACAGCAGCAGTGATCTGACAAGCTCATTGATTGTCAACGGGGTCCAGCCAGGGACGGAATTCGTGCCCCCAGCAGGGCTGGAGCAAAAGCAGCTGTGCAGCATCGCCTCGGTCACCGTAGGCGCCGAGGAATGTCTGTTTAGCGAATCGGAATGGTTTCTAGAGGAATCGCAGGCAGCGGTTCCTACACCGACGCCAGATGAAGAGCTGGTAAGCTGGGAAGAGATCGAGCCGGATATCTGGCGGATGATAGCTGTCCCGCTGCCGCCGCTGCCCGCAGAAGCGCTGATAAGCGAGCCGGTTGAAGATGAAGATGCCCTGCCGCTGCAGATTTTCTGTCACTTCAGCGAGGGTGTTGAGATCAGCATGCTGCCGCCCGACGCGCTTCCCCAGCTTTTCTTAATGCCGCCGCGCAATGCAGAGAGCTTGAAAGCGGCGCACGAATGGGCCCAGGAACACAACCTGGCCATCTTGCCGGCAGAGCCATGCACCGAAGAGCTGCTGGCCCTGGCACGTGATCCCAATGCGCCGGCCGTTTGGCGGATCACCAGCCCCAAAGCTGAAGATGAGGTCAGCGGCATCCTTCCTATCGAAGGGACCGCCGATTTTGACCCCGCCGTGGTCCAATTCTATAAGATAGAGCTGGGCATTCCGCAGGAAAACGGGGTCAACTGGGTCACCTTAGGAGACACGCACAGCACGCCGGTCATTAACGGCACCCTGGAAATGCTCCACGCCGAGGCCCTCACGCCTGGGGATTACTTCCTGCGGCTGATCGTGGTCAAAGACAGCAACTACGTGGGAGAACCACACACCATCCAAATCACGGTCGTACCAAATTCCCCCTAGCGTGACAGCGCGGGCGACAAAAACAACCTAAAGGACGGCCTGGCTCTTTTGACGCGGCCAGGCCGTTTCTTGTCCAATGCGGCTATGATCCCAGTGAGCATGCGGCTGCCCGGTGCCGCCGGCTGGCTCATGCCGCGGCTCTTTCCAGGCTGTCCAACAAAGCTTGGGGTGCTTGGACAGCTTCGGCGGTATTTCAGAGGAATTTCATCAGCCTACAGTCCAGTTTCGACGCTCATCCGGCATTAGAATGACTGGTAGGAAATTGACAAGATCAGACCTGTGCTGGGCCAGGTAGCTATGGTATGTGGACGGCAGCCTGTCGTGCCGCCGCACCCAGCCAGGCAAACAACCTGCCGTTCAGATATTCAATCCAAAAAAGCCAGCGCTGCCGCTGAGATCATTCCAGTTTTTCCCAAGAGGTGAACTATGATGGGCTTGGTCAACAAGAGACTTCTCAAGCTATGGTGGGTACTCATTCTTGCCGGTGCGGCAGCCGCAGCTTGTACTGCTGACGCGGATCCCCCGGCAGCTCCTGAAACTCCCCAAACGGGGGGGCAAACCGCTGACGCCGCTGTCGTCACTCCCGTATCAACCCCGACAGAAGCCGCCGCTATACAAGCGACCGCAACGGCAGCGGAGCCAACCCCGGAAATACCGACTCCCCTTCCCCCCACGGCACAGCCGACTGCCGGCGCCATGTCAGAGAGTTCCCCCCAATTGCCCGTTATTGACGAAGGTAATCTGACAATTATCGAACAGTTGGGCGGCGTGCCGCATGCGATTGACGTTGAGGGATCATTGGTTTACGCCGGTTTCGGGCCACGGCTGCTGATCATCGACGCCAGCGATCCGCTGTTCCCACGGTTGTTGGGGAAAAGCGAACCACTGCCTGATTTGATTGATGATATCGATGTCGTTGGCGATACAGCTTATTTGGCCGTGGGTAGGAACGGCTTACGCCTGATGGATATCAGCGATCCGGCTAATATCACGCTGATCGACAGCGGTGACAGCTTTGACCTGGGCCAATTCGCGGCGCAAACGGTGAAGGTTGCCAATGGAGCTGCTTTTCTGCAGACCCGGCGCCGTATGGACGGCGCTGCAAATCTCATGAGGTATGACCTGACCAACCCCATGCAGCCGGGCCAGCCAGGGGTTACAGCTATGGCAGCAAACAGCCAACTGCTGATCACCGATGAGCTGATCATCGAGTTGGCCCGCGGCAGCGATGGCATCCGATTCCGTGACGCCAGCGCCCCTGCTACCATCTTGGGGAAGCTGACTACCGCCGGCAACAGCTATGCCAGTCAGGCTGTGGTTCACGAGAATATATTGACGGTGGCGGAAGCCGGTGGGTCAAACAGCCTCATTCATCAATTTGACATAACTAATCCAGCACAGCCTGTCGCCGTGGGCGATTCCGTTCCCATGTCGTTCTTTCTTCTGGATGAACTGGTTACTAATGGCCAGGCCCTATTTGCCGGCGGCACTTTCGGTGAGTTTGGCCACTGCGGCTCGCAGCTTTACACGCTGGCGTTGATCGACAGCCAGCC
>JAHEEY010000213.1 GCA_024640485.1 Chloroflexota bacterium
CGTGACCAGCTGGTCACGCCCTTTTTTCGTGAAACCCCCATGACAAAATATCTTTCACCCCTGATTATTCTCTTTCTGGCGATCACCACAGCTGCCTGTACCTGCGAGTCTACACCTGCGGCCACTTCCACGGCCTGCCCGCAGCCACCTCGCCCACATCAAAGAAGAACCGTCACGTTTGATACGCCGCGCCGTTTCGCCGCTTCACTCGTCGCACCATGAACCAGACCAATCCTATCAGCAAGAGGGGGACCAGGATGACAGCGGCCGCCAGCGCCTTTGAAAGGAAAGGAAAGCTCATCATTCCCACGTCAAAGCTCATTGGCTGATAGCTGAACAGCGAATCGTCGGCTTCTCCGATTGCATAGAAGGTGGTCAACAGATGCCTGGTCGCTTCCGGCTGCAGTGACCAGATGTCTGACGTATGCCCAAACTCCGACAGGATGACTTGTTCCCCATTGCTCAATGCGGGCAGCAGCTCCTCTGTGGCGAACTGTGACGGCGTCGAATAGTCGATGCTCCCGCTGACCAGCAGCGTCTCCACATCTGAAGGCTGCGCTTCACGAAACGCGTCTGGCATTGGCGCCACAGCCCAACCGCCATTCAGCTGTGCCGCCCCTCCGACCAAGAACGATATGGGCGAACCCAGTGCCGCCTCAGGCGGGTTCATATCTGTGATCCAATCCCGGGCGGGGTCATAGTCGATACTCCCTTTGGCGGCCCAATCTCCCCAGGTGATAGTCGAAGGAAGCATGAAATCGTACGCCAGAGACATCAGCGCCAGCCCGCTTGGGTCACCCTCCTCGGCAGCCAGATAAGCATCAAATACAGTCGCGGCAGTCCCTCGGTGAAACAGCATGAAGGGCGTCATGAATTTAACCTTGCCGGGATCGATCGGTATCAGCAGCCAGCGTTCGGGCATACTGTGAGATACGTTTCGAACAGTCTCCGTCAGGTCATCAGTCCGAGCGCTGCACTCAGAATCTTTGGCACACAGCGCGGCATCATATGCTATTTGCGCGTCGATACCCTCTGGTTCCCACGCGAAATGTCCAGGGGGATTGACAGAAATCATAGCTGAGCGATGCAGGCTGTCGGGATACATCCACGAGTAAATCATTGCCACTCGGGTGCCGTAGCTTCCACTGAGCAGGTTCACCCGCCCGTAGCCCAGCGCGGCGCGAGCATCTTCCATATCTTCAACCACTTCAGGAATGGAGTACCCATCCAGATCGACCCCTTCAGCTTGCAGGCGTCCGACGCACTGGGTCGTTGCCTCACCGAAGCTGGACAAAGACGCCATGCTCAAAGCGTCCTCACCATCCCCGGCAGCTGCCCTGGCCATTTCTGGGCACGCCATTACCACTGAACCGTCCATGCCCCGGTAGCCTACCATCACAATATCGTGATTATCAATCAGGCCATCCAGACCAGAGAAAACCATATTCGAATTCCCTGGGCCGCCGGCAAACCAGAAAATCGGTTCGGCAGGGTTCTCACTCAGCGCGGCAGCTCGAATCATCGGCAGCGCGATCAGCCGGGAGTCCGGTTCGCTTCGGTTCTCCGGCACGACAAGCGTGCCGCAGTCAGCTTCGTATTTGACTTTGCCCGCCTTGTATGTGCAGGGCTCGAACGCCACCAGATCCCCGGCCTGCGCCCCATCCGGCACGGACAGGGTTGTGGTTTTCGAGGTACTGCATGCTGTGATCAGGCCAATTGATAACAGCAGGACGGGTAATATGTTATTGATTGCTGCTCTTTTCGACATCATCTGTCTCCTTTTTCGATACGCCACATCCGCAGTATGATCGCGAAGCAGTATTAGTGTCATACCCCAAAGGTGTGATTCAGAGAGCTATTAGGGAACTTGTTGAAAGGAGAACAGTGAAAGGGGAAGCTTGAAACCAGGCGCTTTCCAGCCTGGTCATCATGTGTTGGTGTTCACGAGAACCGGCAGGAAAAGGCTCAAACCCCAAGCGGAACGCAGTTCCGCTCTTCAGGACTATGAGCCCCTTCTGACCAGGATCACGTCCATGCAGCCATTTACTCGGGTTAGCATCCTTCTACAACATGCTTAACCAGGTGTTGATGGTCTCGAAATAACCAGGCGCGCAATCGCCATCGACATGAATGATGTGATCGGCATCAGGAAACAATTCAATGGTGACCTCTTCATTGCTGGCTTCCTGGAGATACTTTTTATAGAGCGCGATGCTCTTATTGACAGGGATAGATGTGTCTCTTTCACCAAATATCGCCAGTACAGGGCAGTGAACTTTTGTCAGAAAATCGGCCGGGTTGACATTCATCACCGCCCGCATTTGAGCCTTAGCCATCTCCCACGCTTCTGACGGCAGCCGCTCAAACATGGGCAGAACCTGGTCCAGATGCAGGAATCTTGTCCACGGTTCATCTTTAATGGCGTTCAAAAGCACCATGACTTTTTCATATTCAACAATGGGATCAACGAGAGAACCGCCGTAAACCAACCCCATCACTTCATCCCATGGGCCCGCGCCTAATCGTATCGCTTCAGACTGGTTGACAGTTTGATACATTGGTTCGGCAAGAACGATGTCAGCCATCAGCCGCCTCATCAACACCGCTTTGGCTGCCTCATTTTCGTCGAATCCCGCTGCTCTGCTCTCGGCTTCAACCCGGTACACTTCCTGCTCCACCGGGGTAACTCCCGGTCCGGAGACGGGAATGATGAAGGCCACACCCTCATACGCAGCGGCGGCCATCTGGCAGATCCAGCCTCCCTGGCTGATGCCCCATAAGCCAACATGATTGGCTTTAATATCCGGTCGAGACTGCAGATATTTGACCGCCGCTATTGCTTCTTCTGTTCGGAATTCCAGAGTCTCAAAGCCGGGGCCTTCCGCACTGCTCCCTCCCCATCCTGGCCCATCGTATCTCAGCACAGCAAACCCGGATTGCACCAGGTTGTCACTGTGTTTTTTATAATAGGGATCTTCCTTTCCTGATCGATCAGACCCATGAAGCAGAATAATTGCCGGGTGGGAACCTTCTGAAGCTGGATGGGTCAGGATTCCATTCAGTTCTATAGCGGCAGCTGAAAACCTGACTTCTTCTTCAAGGCTGAATCGCATCGTCCGTCGCCATCCTTGATACCCCAAATTCTCGTAGAAACCGATGGCTCGATCATTTCTTTCCCACACCTGCAGCTCGATTTCGGAGATTCCCTGCGCCCGCCCCCACTGATGAATTTTTTCCATCAGCATCCGCCCAATTCCCCGCCCCCGATGTGAGATGGCAACGGCGATTTCACTAATATGGATATATCTTCGCTGCCGAAAGATTGGATCGTCAATGCTGTTTCTCAGCTCAACAAAAGCCGCACCCACAACATCTTTCGCCTTCTCCGCCACAAACAATCTCTTGTCCGGATCGTGCAAGAGATCGTCAAACCATTCTTGGGTCATTATGGGATCAGCTATCTGAATAATTTCCGGCACCAACTCAACGTGAAACCGGTTTTCCTCCGCAAAGATTTGTCCAACCTGTTCAAAGTCGTCTTCCGTCGCCAACCTGATATCAAATGCCTGCCCATCACTGGATAATTCTGTGACATTCATTGTTTACCTTCAATGCGCTTGCTTCAAAATCGACGCTGCTTATTAGGCCCTTCATTATTCGCCTGAAAGTGCGACACCAAGCCCTGCCAGAGCAATGTTCACATATCTGTGGCCTCATCAGAGGCAGTGTGACCGTCATCAGAACACTGACGAAGTTCGGGTAAGGCTGGCAAACTGGAAGTTCACCTTCGGTCACCACGACATCGCTGTCCCCTATACCCTTGACCAGCAGCCATCGGCCAATTGCCAGATCAAACGGCAGGTCTGGTAGGAAACAAGAATTGAAACATTAAGGCCCAAATGATCAATCAAGGAGCCTGTAAATGCCAGCGGAATTGCTGTCAGACCCCAGACAGGTACAACCCGGGGGAGAAATCCTGATTTGCAGAACAGGAAATTAAACATTGTTGCCCCAAGGGGGTAAGGAATGCAATTGCCTGCAAAAGGAATGCTGCGCCCAAGCGCCTCGGGGTGTTTTTATCTGTCCTCATTTCCCAATGCTGCCTTCTTTTCCCTCACTTCGGTTCAGAGAAGCAATCTCTTGAGCATACGCTCATTATAAAGGGTATTTGTGATTTTTGGCTGACAACCACCAGCGAGAGGATTTGCTCAACTGGATCTATTTAGAGCACGGCTCACATCCGCCGGGACACGAACCATGCGGGTGAACAATATCACCCCCAACAACCTCTTGCGGGAACACTTAGCAATGAGGTTGGTGTGCTGGAAAAAGGGGAAACAGTGGGTCCGAAGGGGCCCGAATCCCAAGGGGAACGCAGTTCCGCCCCCGTGCTTGCGAACCTGAAGCACAGGGATCCCACCTGCACAGCCATACCAATGGAATAATTGTGCGCAGCGCTGTTTCACGGTGTCCATGAATTCGGCTGTGGCGGCGATAATTTATTCTTGCTGTTCCACCGCGGAAATGGTTGCGATTCCGTAGCCTTTTTGAAAACTGTAGTCAGCATAGTGGCGGTGGTTTCCCCCTTCGATGACACCCCGTCTGGTCGAATCAGCAATCGCTTCACAGAACGCCGCTTGCTTAGGGGCGCCTGTATCCCTCGACCCGATTATTGTCAGAAACGGTATGGGGAAATCTACGAAATCCTCGTTGTTTGCCGGATATGAAGCAAACGTGATAAGCCCGTCAAAGCTGTCCTCGTTGCGCTTGGCGTCTTCGCAGCCAGCGCTTCGTCCACCGACAGCATTCCGCCATGCTCCCACTGGTAGGCGAAACGGACCTCACCCAGCATCCCCCAGATCAAAGGCCCAACGCATCGACTTCAGAAAATACGGTGACCCTCCTGGCGGCACTGTGTTATCATACCGTTAGGGTGGCTTCACCGGGGAATCATCTTCAACAACACTGAGGCAGTTTCCGCGGAATGCAAGCCGCCGTCTTCGGCGGGGACGATCGTCTCAAGCCGATACGATAATGGCGATTGGCTGGTGGGGGTCGGAGCTGACCTGAGGCACCTGCCTGGCCCAGTGTAGGGCCCGCTGCCGGCGGTACTTGCGGAGTCGACAAGCTAACCTAACAGAACACAGCGGCTGAGACGGCTCCCAAATTAGGTAACAACATGTCCCCTCAATTACCACACGCATGGTCGCGCTGCGCATGGGTCGCCGCGCTGCTCTTGCTTGCATCGTTCCTGGCGGCACCGGCCGCCGCCCAACAGCCCGAACTTGACACACTGACCCCCGAGGAAACGCTTTTTGTCACAGACTTCGCCTCCGCGGCTGTCAGCCGTGACTTCTCTCCTTTCCTGGGGGATCTGCGCGTTGAGTGGCTCATCCTGAGTGAAGGAGAGGATCTCAATTCCACCGCAGCCGCTCAAAAAGATCTGCTGTTGATCGGGACGCTCTCCTCGCCGGCCATTGGCCCCGCCCTGCGCGATCTGCTCTCTGCCAGCGAGATCGCGCGGATTGAGACTCAGGGCTGGGCTTTCCTGGAGAAGGATCACCCCTGGGAGCCAGGGCGGGCGATGCTGCTTGCCGTAGGGGTTGATCTGCTTGGCACCAAATCAGCGGCCGAAACCGCTGCTGCCGCCCTTCTCGACGCCTCCCCTTCCCGGGCCAGCTGGTTCCGGCAGGCCCGGGCTGTCGGCCAGGAAGAGCTGCGTGCCAGCACTGAGCAGGTGCAGCAAACCCCAACAGGCAGCGAGCTGACCATTGAACAGCTCACAGCGGACCCGGATCAATCTCGGCCGCGTTCAGTTTCGGCAGAAGAGGCGGCGGCCGATGTCGCCCACCTCTTCCAGCTGTTAAAAGACGGCTGGTGCGGCTACGGCACATTCGCGGCTCAGGCCAGCTTCTCCGAAGCCAGAGATGCCGCCCTGCAGCAGCTGGCTGAGCGAAACCGCTGGTCGCCCGACGCGCTGGCGGCGCTGCTTCGTGAGAATCTCTCCTTCATTCACGATTGCCACCTCAGGATAGGCAATGTCCCGTACTGCAGCCACCTCGACTTCTGGTACGATGACACCCTCAGCTTCTGGCCGGCAGCGGACAGCTTCCAGTTCGATCTGGATGGCGTCGGCCATCAGCTGCTGCAGGTGAATGAAGAAGCGCCTGAACCGTTTCTATTTCCCTCACTCAATGCCGCGGGTGAACCCATCTACCGGCTGGGGATGCTCTCATATGATCCGCCGCCGCCGCTGCGTTTGTCGGCAGCCGCTGGCGATGCCCCTGTGCAGTTGGAGCTCCCCCTGACGACGGCCGAATACAACCCTTGGAAAAAGTTCGGCGACCAGCGCCTGGGCGGTATCCCGGTGATCCGCGCCCGTAGTTTTGCCGACGCTTACGCCGATGAGATGAACGACTTCGTCGCTACGGCAAAACAGTATCATGGCGAACCCTACCTGATCCTGGACATTCGCGGCAATGGCGGCGGCAATACCCGCTGGCCCAAGGCGTGGATCAGGAGTTTCACCGGCGGGACGCCGGCACTGAAACAGGTGCTGACCGAATTAGTCAGCCAGACGACCATGATGGGTCGGGCCAACTTATTCGCCGAGATGAAGCCGGATCCAGCCGGCAGCGTTGAAGCCGAGCAGAGCCGCTACCTCGCCCTTGCCAATCAGCTTGCCGGCGGCGCGGCGGCGCCCCATTGGTCCGGCCTCATTTTTCCCGACACCCGCCGCATACCCAACGACACCACCCTCATTGTCGTGGTCGACCGACAGGTGGCTTCATCAGGCGAGGGGCTGCTCAGCTACCTCCACACCCAGGTAGAAAATGTGCTGATCGTGGGCGAAAACAGCCTCGGGGCGCTTACATTCGGCCAGGTCAGCCTGCATCAGCTGCCCAACTCCCGGCTGAAGGCGTATGTGCCCATCAAACTCAACCTGCCGCTGGATCTGGTGTGGCGTGAAGAACGCGGCTTCATGCCCAACCTGTGGCTCCCGCCGGATCAGGCGCTGAACTACGTGGCTGCCGCGGTGCGCGCCGGCACAATTACCACCCAGGTTGCCATCCCAGAAGGGTACTTCGCCGGGCCGTTCAATCCTGAGAACGTCTGGTGGCTCAGAATATTTGGACGAACGTCTAATTTACCGCCGCTACTCATCATGCTTACCGCGGTTGTCGTGGCAGCCGTCCGCGTCAGAAAAGAGCACCGTTTTCCTATCGCTGCCGGCCTATTATCAATCATGATGGGCCTCTTCTATATTCTGCGCTTCAACCAGCCGGTCGGTTATGCTGCCATCCTGTTGGGCGGCGGCAGTATCGCCTTCGGCTTTTACTGGCGCCGGCGCCTGAACGCCGCTGCGGCCAATGCCTTCGGAAATGCCCCGGGCATGCCATCTTCAAAGAACCGATCGGTCGAGAATTAGGCATCGTGACTCACATTGACGTGGACCGGCGTTTCCCAATGTTTGCCGAACAGTGCGGCTGCTCTATTTGCATCAAGGTATGTCCGTTTTGCCGGTCCCCCTACGAACGCATCAAGAAAGCGTTTCTGAAGTAACTGCCAATATGGGAACAACTTTCGCCTGGACGGAGCACGCTGCTATGCACAATTGCCGAGGGTTCCCATAAACGGTGGAAAATATATCCTTGACACACCATCTTGACCTCATATCACTCAACTGCCACAGAACCAGATCCTCATCCTCCCTTTCAGGCAGCTTCACGAACAGCATGTTGCCTCGCAGGTCAGCCAGATATTCACGCATGTCCTGTTTGCTACTGCCCAATACGCACGATTGCTTTCCCTATCGTCGAAGCCAACAGGATTGAGCGGTTCCGGTATCTCGAGTTCTTTTAACCCACTAAACCAGATCTCGTCATTACTTATGAGATGAACTCTCTGATTACAAACAGGCCCATGATGCGGTCACCGGCCCCTCCGATTTCT
>JAHEEY010000214.1 GCA_024640485.1 Chloroflexota bacterium
AAACCTACTGGGATAACTTCCATCACCAGCTGTTCGCCATCGAGCTGTCTGAGGCCGAGACGACCGCCTTGGTCGCCCGCTGCCGAAAAGAGAACATCACCGTGAATACGGCCATCACCGCCGCCTTTTCCGGCGCCCAGGCTTTCGCGGAAGGGGAGAAACCCTATCATGCCCGGACCATGATTGCCACCAGCTTGCGAGATCGGCTTCCCCACCCTCCCGGTGAAGGGATGGGCTTCTATGCCGCCGGCATCGACCTGAAATTGAAATACAACCGCAAGAGAAGCTTCTGGGAGAACGCTCGCCGTTTCCACCAGAAAATAAAGCCGCAGTTCACCAACAAGAAATTGTTCGCTCAGATCCTCGATTGGCTCTATCTCGACCCCACCTTCTTTGAGGCCATGAATTTCAAGAAACTGGGCCGGCTGGTCCCCTCGGACGCGGATAGGTATGAAAAATTATCCGCCTTCAGTCAGAAAGAGGACGTCGTCTCAAGCCTCTTGAAGCGAGACAAAATGGATTCGCTGGAGATGATGTTTTTAGGCCCCGCCATCACCAATCTCGGCCGGCTAGATTTCCCCAAAACCTACGGCGACCTGGAACTCGATCGCCTGATAATGCAGCCTGGCGGCGCCTTTCCCTTGTCCCATGTCAACCTGGTGGTTGGTGCGGTCACCTGCTCGGGCAAGCTCAGCCTGGTCGTCGAATACGCCCAGGAAGCGGTTGATACCGGCACCATGAAGAAGATCAAAGATAAGGCGTTGCAGTTCCTCCTTGGCGAATGACTACATACCCTCGAAACGCCGACCTCACCTGGCCGCCTTCGTTCACGCCGGTGTCAAGTTTCCGGATGGCAAGATCCGCATCCTGCCTGACTTGCCGCCTGATGCTGTTGTTAACGAGTCTGTGGACGCCACCTCGGAAGTTACGATCCACGACAATTAACAATATCTCCATGCGGGAACTGCCGGTCTGAAGGCATTTCTCTCGGCACTTGGTATCGAGTTGCCGCCGGATTAAGATAGCGATTTCAGTGTTCTACTGCCGCATGAGGCTTTTCAACAAGCGGCGGGATGATGGATTGATATTGGAGGGAACGGCGGTTTTCTCGATGGTTGCCTGTGAGCAAGTGCTGGCATCTGGTATGCTAGTGTAGGTTTTAGTGAACTTTAGCTGGGAAGTAAGTGAAATCTTTGAGGGGCAGGTTGTTCGAGAGCCGCAGGCAATTAGAAGGGGTCTGCCCAACAATGGTTGCCGTTGACCGCGAGATCGGAGCTCATCTGCCTGATTGGGTGAAGGTTGTTAAAGGTTTCGCGCCCGCAGCGGTCTTGGGTTTTTCTTACGGCAACTGAACCTGGCGTTAGGCAGGCGCAGGGCAAATTGCGCTGGGAAGGTTTCTGTGTTGCGTGGGAATGGCGCACAGAGCAGCAAGCGCTGATTTCCGTGCTGACTGGATAGTTTTGACTTCGAAGCGTCGTGTACTGCTGATTTTGTGGAAATGCTCAAGCCTGGACTTGAAAGGATGGAATGATGGACACATGTTGCAACAACCTTGTGTTTGAGTTTGTAGCTGATGCCAGTAAGGCAGATGGATGTGAGTTCTCAATCGGTAAATGCAGGAGTTGTCAAGCCAATCTGATACATTGTTTCATCACAGCCACTGTACATCCAGGGAGCTATGCAGTCGTAGATGAAGAGCTTGTCTCTCAGATATTACATTTGCACGGCAAAGAACAAAAGGCATTCATGCGAGCGTGGTATCGAAAGCTATAGACCCGCATCCTGCCTGACTTGCCGTCTGATGTTGTTGTTAACGAACCTGTGGACGCCACCTCAGAAGTCGGAATCCACAACTCTTGACAATATCTCGTTCTTCGAAAGGTATAAACGAGTCTGGGTCGCCGTTTTTTAGGCCCGCTATCATCTCCATTGAAGCTAATCTCCTTACCCTGTCGTTTGCTCAAAGCCTATCACTCGCTCGCTCGTCTTTTTACGCGTTCTAAGTCATTCCTCACTCTTCGATCATGATTTGTTCAGCTAGGTGATCCTTTCACCTGTTTACCCTTTCCTTGCTGCTCTACTCCTCGAATACCCGGCTGGCTAGCGCGGCCTCAACGGCGAAACCAGCTTCGAATTCGGCGCGCGATTCGCCCGATCCGCTGTGTGCGCCGGCTAGGGCGCGCGCGGGTGGCCCCGATCCCCCTGGCGGGATTCTGTTCAAACGACGCCAGCGCCACGCGAAAGCCAAAGAAATCCTCTCCTTCGTGTGGCACATGCTTCAGGCGAACAGCGCTCCGGCACAAACCCGGCGGATCGTGCCAACCACCCCCCCGCAGAACGCGCTGTGAGCCAGCCCGGCTCTCCCAAACGCTGCCATCAGCCGGCGCCCCTACATAGTTGGCACGCCACGCATCAGCGCACCACTCCCAGACATTGCCGTGCATGTCGTACAGCCCAAACACATTGGGTGGGAAACTCCCCACCCCTGTTGTCTCGTGACGATAGATGCCCTTTGGTTCTGAACGATAGCTGTATTCCCCCACATAGTTCGCCAGATCGGTCGTCACCGTCTCTCCGAAGTAGAATGGTGTCGTGGTCCCAGCCCGGCATGCATATTCCCACTCTGCCTCGCTAGGCAAACGATACCCCCGCCCTGTCCTCTCCGACAACCGCTTGCAGAATTCCCTGGCATTATCCCAAGAGACTCTATCCACTGGTCGTCTTGTTCCCTTGCATCGATAAGGAGGAATCCACCCCATCACCGCTTCCCACTGTTCTTGCGTGACCGGGTATTTGCCCATAAGAAAGGGCGAGACTCTGACACTGTGCCGGGGACATTCATCCTCATATCCATAGCCGGCTCGGGATCCCATCAGGAACGTGCCCCCGGGAATCACCACCATTTCCAAAGACACCCCGCCATCTAGCTTCTCTACCAACTGCTTGGCCGTGCGCCTCTGACGCCCAGCAGTCTCCCCAAGGCCATTGACAATCACCACCTCAAACTCGAATCCCTGATCTGAGGGCTCTTCGCTGCCGTCTAGAACCGCCATCAACTTACTGGCCATCGTGACGATCCCCCTTGCCGCCATCACCTCTTGCCCGCGTTAGCTGCTATCAACCCGCACGCCTGCTTGATATAATAGCATACTGAGTTTTATCAATATAGCTCCTCAAACGCCCTTTCACGCCAGTTCGAATAGCCGCAAAATGCCGTCAAAATCGGTGGAAATAGCCATCTAGACTTTGACAGGCTCTTCTCCGTTTACGCTGCAGATCGGCCCCCATAGCTCCATTCAAAACTCCCCTTTGTGTAAGGCTCTTACCCCGAGGAGAATGACATTACAGACATATTCCCCGTTCCTGAGGCCCACATCCGTGAGGTCGGCGGTTCAACTCCATCCGCTCCCACCTTTTTCCCCTCCGTTTGCCCGTCAGCTTAAGTGATAGATGTTCCACCCAGAGGTGACGGAGCATGATCGTTGAACGCCAACACAATCACCCTTGTACCCGTTTCGGTTCCGAGAAATCTGAGGTGCCTTTCTTCGACGCCAAAGCCATACTTTCCATGAGAGATACGCCGCAATGACAGAAGCAGCGGGTACAATAGTTTTGCATTCAGAATGCGGGCCAATATGGGGAATGGGACAAACGTGAACTGTCAGCACAGGATCATATGATCGAACGGCTAGCACTGGCAGGATCATTAAACAAATATCAAATCGCCCTTGAGGGAGCTGAAGAGGCTAGACCAATATCAGACACGCTGCTTCCCAAGTCTCTCCAAGCGCGAAAGCATCGTTCAGCATGCTTTTGTGACGATGTCGAGGATTCTCCCGACACGATAATGGCGTTGGTTGAAGCAGATCAGAGATTGCCCGAGCTAGCCTGCGCCGCTGTTGATTCAGGGTCGTATGAAGCCGCATCTACAAACATATCTACGGAGTAGCGGATATTGATATTAGAACGAGAAGAAGAACTGCAAATTCTAGAATCGGCTCTAAAAAAGGCTCGGACTGGTAACGGTCAACTCGTAATGATCTGTGGGGAGGCGGGTATTGGCAAAACGAGCTTGATTGAGCATTTCGTACATTCCCAGCCGGAACCGCTGCGGTTCTTGAGAGGTGCCTGCGATCCTTTCAGCATCCCACATCCTCTATGCCCTCTCATTGATATTGCTCGGCAAATCCCGGATGAAGAGCTGAGCCAAATGCTGTGGGAACCATCACGCCCGATTATCTTCCACGCATGTATAGAGAAAATACAGACCGTATCGCAGCCCACTGTTGTCGTCTTCGAAGATATTCATTGGGCAGATGAAGCGACTTACGATCTCATAATTTATCTGGGTCGGCGTATACAAGAAACAAACTGCTTGATGATTGTCACTTATCGCAATGATGCGCTATCGTCAGATCATCCGATTCGCAATGTGATTGGGCGATTGTCTGGGCAGCATATAGAACGGCTGACCTTGAACTGCTTATCCAGAGACACCGTAATATCCCTTGCCAACAAGGCTCCAATTGCCGGTGAAGAACTCTATCAGTTAACCGACGGCAACCCCTTTTACGTCACTGAATTTCTTGGAAATGATACCCATAATCTGCCCCATTCTGTTAGCGAGTCGATTGTCGCCCGCTTCATAAAACAACCTCCCGACGTACGGAAGATATTGGAATTTGCGTCGATTATTCCCAAGAAAACTTGTAACTACTGGCTTTTAGAATCGGTTTGGCGTGTGCCTTTAGAGGTGTTCGAGCAGTGTGCAGTGAGCGGCCTCGTAGATATTGAGACCAACGGTCTTGTTTTTCGACATGCGCTGATGCGTCAGGCGATTGCTGGTTCATTGCCTTCTATCCGGCGAAAAATGCTTCACATGCTGGCAATTGAAGGCTTGGCTAAGAGTCATGAGCAGGGCATAAACGTTGGATTTACCCATATTGTTTATCATGCGGAAATTGTCAACGACATTCCCGCGATATTGCACTATGCCCCCATGGCAGCACAGGAAGCCATAAATTTAGGCGCACATCAGCAGGCCGCGAATCACTACCGAATGATACGCGACCATCTTGATAAGCTGGACGCCATTGACCAGGCCAACATTCACGATGCGCTGGCCTATGAGTGTTACTTGACTGGACAACTAGATGAAGCGTGTCAAAACAGCGAGGCCGCGCTCCAAATCTGGCGGCAGCACGGTCAAGTATCGAAGGAAGCGGACTCGCTAAGACGATTATCCAGATACTATTGGTTTCTGGGCAATAATGGTACAGCCGAAGATTATGCTGAACAGGCCCTTGTAATTGCTGCGGCACTGCCGGGCTCCATTGAACTGGCACGGGCTTACAGCAATCGCTCACAACTCTACATGTTGAAGTCCGAAAATGCCCAGGCAATTGCGTATGGTAAAAAGGCGCTGGAATTAGCTGAAAGCGTACAATCGCACGAGGTGATATCCCATGCCTTGAACAATATCGGTACGGCAAAGTGGGCTTCTGGAGACAAGCAAGGGCTTTCCAGCCTGATCAATAGCCTTCAAATCGCCGAGGAGCATCACTTGGAGGAGCATGTTGCCCGCGCCTATACCAATATCACCAGTTTGGCAGTGAGAAATCGTCAATATAAATTTGCGTCACAATATTTTGATGCGGGCTTGGCATATTGCGAAAGACAAGGTCTGGATTCGTGGGGCGTCTATATGCGCGGATGGTTAGCACGATGCTGCTTTGAACAAGGACAATGGCAAGCTGCCCAGGATGAAATGGAGAGAATTTTGGAGACACCAGAGGCTCCTGCGGCGATTCGACAACCTGCGCTGCTTACCAGCGCGTATATCGCTGTTCGTCAGGGCGACCAACATTCTCATGAAGCGATCAATGATGCCTGGTCTATCGCTCGTGAAATGCAAGAAACAGCGCGCCTTGTCCCCACCGTCGCTGTTCGTGCGGAAGCGGCATGGCTTAATGACGCCTTGCCGGAAATGACCGATGAACTCACAGATCATTATCAGATGGCATTGGAGCATAAAGACAATTGGGAGATAGGTGTTCTCGCATTTTGGCTTTGGAAAGCGGGCAAACTAGACAGGATACCCGAACGAATCGCACAACCCTATCTGTTCCAAATCCGTGGAGACTGGCATGCCGCCGCCGTCTTGTGGAAAGAACTAAACTGTCCCTATGAGCAGGCGCTGGCACTGCTGCACGGAGATAGCCGGGCACAAATAGAGGCACTGGGTATTTTTGATTCTCTAGGGGCGAAACCAGCGGCACACCGCCTGCGCAGCATCAGGCGCGACAACGGGATAGCCGGGCCGCATCGTGAAACCCGGGCCAATCCGGCTGGACTAACGAAACGACAAATGCAAGTCCTTGAATTACTGGTTCAGGGTATGACCGACGCCCAGATTGCTGAATCCCTCTACATTTCTCCCAAAACAGCGGGGCATCATGTTTCTGCTGTCCTTGGCAAACTCCAAGTACGGACGCGGCATGAAGCAGCCAACTATGCCGTCAAGCAGGAATGGGTTACGCCACCATCCTCTGAAGACAAAGATGAAACCAGCCTGACATGATCCCTATATACCCCGGTGAGGCGGCTTGCCTTTGACTGCCCACTATAGGGAACGCTCAAAACGAATAAATTAGGGAGCACTCCCGATGTGCTTAAGTCGATCATCTACTATTCTTTAATCATCTTGATCAATAAACAAAGGATGGTAGAACATGCGTAAATTTCTGATTGAACGTGAAGTCCCCGGTGCCGAAAACCTGACTCCTGAAGAGTTGCAGGCGATTGCTCAGACCAGCAACAAAGCCCTTTCCGAGATGGATAAACCGTATCATTGGGTACAGAGCTTCGTCGCAGGAGACAAAATTTACTGTGTCCATATCGCGGAGGATGAAGAGACCATCCGTGAACATGCGCGGCTTGGTGGGTTCCCTGCCAATGTGGTCTCGGAAATCAAATCTGTCATTGACTCCAGCACTGCTGGGTAATTCTAAAATCGCAGCTGTTTCGTAGCAGGCAGCTTCGACTGCCTGCTTTTCATTCAACAGATACTGTGTCAACCAGGAAATTTCCAAAGTTTCAACCTAGATTTTCCTGAAGAGTATGATCTACATTGTGTCGCAAATCACCCCCCTCACGGCACCATTCAAAACTCCCCTTTGTGATAGGCTCTTACCCCGAGGAGAGTGACACTACAGACATATTCCCCGTTCCTGAGGATACACTTTATCAAGCCCCAAAAAACAATGACCGGCAGGGGGCAACCGCAGCACCGTTATGAAAAATCGGTGCTGCTGTAAACCTATTGTTCCTTGATGCCATCCCTGTCAATCCAATCACAAGCATCTAAATATGGCTCTCCCTCGACGAACACGATAACGACATCACCCGCTTCTTAACCTACTTCGTCTCATCAGCCCGGGGACGGTTAAGGCCCATTCCTCCAACATCCATCGCAAGCTGGACGGGTGCAACCGCGCCCGGGCCATTATTCGGGCCAACGAGCTGAATCTGCTATCAGCCTGCCAAGGCAAGCATTACTGGCGTTCCCCACAACCGCCTAAACTCAAGATAAACCCACAAATGAACTTTCATCAGTTGACGGGAGTAGTCCGGAAGCCTACACTGAAGATAGCTACAGGAGCGAGTTTGGGGATTGAAAAACGATCCTTGTTTCATGGAAGGTCAGAAAGCGATGCAAAAGCAATATGACGGTTACAAAGTAGCCCATTTTTCAAAAGGGCGGCAAATTGTCGGACAAATCAATAAGTTGGGAGAGCATAAACATATCATTCACGGTCTGGTAGAGGCGGATGTGACCCTGGTCCGCCAGTTTATTCGTGAGTACGAAGCGGCAACCGGAACAGACATCTCATTCACAGCCTTCATTGTCACCTGCCTGGCAAAAGCCGTGGCAGCCAATGAACGCGTC
>JAHEEY010000215.1 GCA_024640485.1 Chloroflexota bacterium
CAGAACAATCGCCGCTGACGGTCAACAATTTCGTATTCCTGGCTAACCAGGGTTTCTATGACGGCACCAGTTTTCACCGCGTCCTAGAAAACTTCATGGCTCAAGGCGGAGATCCTTCGGGTACCGGCACCGGCGGCCCAGGCTACATGTTCGCGGATGAAGTGACCAACGGCTTGAGCTTTGACCGGCGCGGGCTGCTGGCGATGGCCAATGCAGGGCCCAGCACCAACGGCAGCCAATTCTTCATCACCTTTGTGCCGACGCCCCATTTAGATGGCCGTCACACAATTTTCGGCGAATTGATCGCTGGAGACGACGTGCTGTCATCGCTTACGCTTAGAGATCCTGGTAGCGCGGAAGGTCCCGGCGATCTGATCCTGCAGGTCTTGATTAGCGAAACAGCCAATTAGCCTCAGGAGGGCCCAGCTGAAGCGCGGCTCGCGCCGAGTGCCAGCTATCCAAATATGCAAGCCCTAATTGCCATCTTCTTCATCGCGCTGACCATCACCGGATTCAGCACGCCAGTGGTCAGGCGACTGTCCCTCAGGCTTGGCTTTGTGGATTCGCCCGCCAAGCGCAAGCTTCACAGCACCCCCATGCCCTTAATGGGAGGTGTGGCGATTTTCGCTGGGGCGATCATCGCGATGCTGATTTTTGCGCGGCAGCTGCCCAGCTCAGTGGCGGGGGTGGTGCTGGCCGGCTCAGTGGTGTCGCTGGTCGGGCTTTGGGATGATCGAAAGCATCTGCCGGCATGGGTGAAACTAGCCAGCCAGCTAGTCGGGGGCCTTATCCTGGCCTACTTCGATATTCGGGTGAAACTGCCGATTCCCCTGTTTTTGAATTACGCGCTGACGCTGATCTGGCTTGCCGGCATTTCCAACGCAATCAATTTCCTAGACAACATGGACGGCTTGAGCGCTGGGGTCAGCGCCGTGGTGGCGGCATTTATCCTGCTGCTGGGGCTGCAGAATAATCAACTGTTGGTATCCGCGCTAGCGGCGGCCCTTCTAGGCGCTTGCCTGGGTTTCCTGCGATACAATTTCAAACCGGCGAAGATCTTCATGGGGGATGTCGGCTCGCTGTTCTTAGGATTCTTGCTGGCTGTCCTGGGCCTTCAACTTCGGTTTCCGACGAACGTCAATTTCGTCACCTGGATGGTGCCGGTATTTCTTCTGGGTATGCCGATATTCGATACCACCCTGGTGGTGATTTCACGGCTTCGTCGGGGGGTCAGTCCAAATACAGCAGGAAAGGATCATACCAGCCACCGGCTGGTGGACGCCGGATTCAGCCAAAGAGAAGCGGTGCTGATTCTATACTTGGTGACGGGCGCATTTGGGATGATAAGCCTGTTCATCACCAACGCAAATGCGGTGGAAAGCTACAGTATTGCCGCCATCGTTGCGGTGCTCGCGGCCTACTTCATCTGGTGGTTCGAGAAAGCGGGAGCCAAGGGTTAGTCACTTCAAGCTATACGGGGTTTTTTCGGATAGCCGACTTCAACAGGCGTTAGGGCCAAACTGTCTCGGGATGAAAACTGGCTGCCGCAGGGGGAAAATTCCCTTGCGACAGCCAGTCTGCTGTTAACTCGAATTGCTACCGAATCTGGAAGCTGGTTACCTGTTTGTTGTCCCCTTCGGCGCCAAGGGTACCTGAGTAGGTCTCCACGCGGCCTTCGATAACGGTTCTCACCGTCCACTGCACGGCACCCGTACTGCCGCAGTCGCCGTAGTAATCGACCGAAATCTTGTAGCTGCCGGTAGGCGTACTGCCAGTGGGCCAAAAGATGTTTTCCGGCCGATCCTGGATGAAGTTGCCGCACGTGTTGTCGCGATCAAGCTGTCCTCCGGAAGGGACAACCGCATTGTCGTAGTAGACAATATCCCCGGCAGGGTCCTCAACATAGAGGTCGATGTCGGCGTAGGCGCTCCAACTCAAGGTAATCTGCACATCGCCGGTACCAACCGAGGTTGTCTGCTCTCCCCAGCACGGTGGTCTCCCCTCAGTATAATCGTCGCCTATATCCGAAACGGATATGGATTCGAAGTCAATCGTTTGTCCCGGAGCAAGCGTGTGGACACCTATAGGACGCCAGTAGGTCTTGTAGTCCGGTACGTAAAGGGGGTCCATATTGATTTCAGACAAGTGAATTACCTCAAGCAAATCATACTTGCCTGCTGGCAGCCAGAACTTAGTCGTGCTGCCATCACGGGCCCACACCTTCCAATCAACCGGCTCTACCCAGCTCCAGGCCGCGGAGGGGTTGTCGAAGTTATAAGATTGGACGCACACACCGTAGCCAGTGCTCATCGGCTTGCGCTGTCCGCCAGGGTAATTGCCGCCGCCGCGGGAATGGGTATTTCTTACCTTGAACCAGCCGCCGTTTTCAGCAGCCCATTGACGGCCGCTCTCGGCATAACCACAGCCGCCAAAAGTGTCGCCAATGCAAGACCCAAATACGCTCCACGGCGAGAAATGGGTCGTTTCAGCAGAGACAATGCCGGCGCCGGCATCAACCATCCCCGGCACCAGCTTCCAAGAGCCCGCCTGGGCGTCGTAATAGGTCAGCCCAAGGATCTGTTCCGGATCAACTCCGTCTGGAATCGGCAGGGTGATCAGCACGGGCGCATTAAAGACAAACCCTTCCGGGCCCAGATTGTAAACCGGCCCAACGGCAGCGAACGCGCCGTCAAGGGTCACAGTCCTTTCATGATCCTCTTCGATGCTGAAGACCATGGTTCCGGCACTGCCGTCGTCGGTGACCGGGACGGCGCCCGCCGGCACTGTAATGGTGGCTCCATTTGGCGCAGAGACGGTCCCTTCGACAGCACTGGTTACGGTATTAGCTGAAGCAGTTCCAGAGGAGCCGCCGCTTGAACTGATTATGCGGGGAAGGGATGGGTTTTCATCAAGGAAAGTTTCTACATAGGTTACAATCTTTTCCTTGTATATCAGACCAGCAGCTGTGATGCCAGCCAGCCCCAAACAGCTCACGATCAGAAAGGTAATCAGACACCCTTTCAGGCAGCCGCTGGAGCTGCTGGAACCCGTTGACAGAACTGGTGTGCCGCTGGCAGTCGGCGTGACGGCAGGGGGAGCACCTAATCGGGCACCGCAATTATGGCAAAACTTACCACGGGGATCATTGGGTTTGCCGCACTGATCGCAGTAGGTGTAATTCGCAGACATTGTTAGTTCTCCTTTGAGGTACAAGTTTCAGCGAGACAACCAGAGACGGTGCCATTTCTGAAGGCGAAAAGAAGGAGTTTGGGCGGAAGCTCCCACCCGTTTTCGAAACCTGTTGATGACGCCCGAGGCGAAGGCCGCGGACGGCTGGCTCAGCATTCATCATGTGCCATGGCAACCTTTCAGTAGTAGTCAATGCTTGAATGCACCTTTGTTATACTCTCTTCGAAACCGTTCGGCAACTCGTAACTGCCTGCAGTGCAGTCAAGTCACCTTCCCTGAAATGGTCCTTCGGCATCTGCCGGAACTGAGCTCGAAATATGCGCGGCGGCCCTGAAAAAGCGCCACCAAAACGCTGCTTGATTCCCAACCAGGGAATCCGTTTGAGGCTGAGCTGGCTATGCCCGCCATTGTAAAGGTGGCCCGATCCTAAATCTCAACATATTCCATGCGGAAGGGGGTGCCAGCTACTATTGGTTCGTCCATTTCGCGAGCAGCGAGATGTCCGGAGAAAACTGCCTGGGCGATGATGCCGGGTGCTTCGGCATCGCCAATGACACGCAGCGATGCGAGAAGCTGCTGCTCAACGGCGGGACGGAGCATCTGGTACAGGGCGTCATTTGGCAGGCGATCGGTGATCAGGAGAACTGCATCGAACGTTCGGCGTGTTTGTTCACCAGATACAGCATGGGCCAGGGTCGCGTACCCGACTTCAATTGAAGCCAACTCCTGCTGCATGATCAGGGCAACCCCTTTTCCCATGAGTTTCCTTTGAATTCGTTCCTGCTCCAGGGTGGCGGTGGCCCACTGTGAGACAAGAGGCGCTGGGGTAGCCAGCGTCACCTGACAACCATGGTCAACCAGCAGCTCTGCCATGACCCCGCCGATGTAGTAATGATCATCATCGAAAATGAGTACTGATCCTGTTGGCAGCCTGCCAGCCATCAGGTCGTCAGGGGTGAAAACATGGGCGAGCTCATGCCCAGGCAGTGAGTGATGCCGCGAACGGCCGACACCGTCGCGGCGGTAGTGAGCACCGGTGGCAACAATGATGTTCTTAACTCCCGATTCCAAAATCGCATCGGAGTCCATTGGACTGCCGGGGTAGACCGAGACATTCTTCAATTTGGCTAACTGGCCCTGGCGCCAATCTATAACCCGGCGCCATTCGCTGAGGCCGGGAAGAAGCGATTCACGGGCAACCCGACCGCCAAGCTCACTCTTTTCTTCTACCAGAACTACCGAGTACCCTCGCTGGCCGAGTGCTCTGGCGCACTCCATGCCAGCTGGGCCGGCACCGACTACCATTATCTCAG
Source organism: Chloroflexota bacterium (assembly GCA_024640485.1). Taxonomy (GTDB): domain Bacteria; phylum Chloroflexota; class Anaerolineae; order Promineifilales; family Promineifilaceae; genus JAHEEY01. The sequence continues at coordinate 4,503 of JAHEEY010000215.1, forward strand.
CGTCGGACTTCTTCACGGCGATATACTCTGAATGCCAGCTGCGCCTCCATTCTTCACCCATGGCGGGATTCTGAGTGCAGCGAATGGGTGACGCCAAAATGTCGCCAGATACGCAGATATTGCAGCCAATGCATTCTCGAATGTCTTCCAACCGGCCTTCTTTGACTTTATTGGGAAGAAATGGATCGGCGATAGAAGGCCTGGCGGCGCCGACAAGATCCATCACCCCGCGGCGTATGGCTGAGACCATTGAATCAGGGGAGGTGTAGCGTCCAACGCCGACCACCGGCTTGCTGGTCAAGCTCTTCACGAAGGAGATGTACGACTCCTGATATCCTTCCTTATCAAAACGGGAGGTGGCGGAATCGTTGGACCATCCGCTGATGTTGACATCCCATAGGTCGGGAAGCTCTGCCAGCATGGCGACTATATCGTGTCCTTCCCCTTGATGGGTCAGACCGTCCTCACCCATCAGTTCGTCAACCGCCAGTCGAACGGCGACAGCGCAGCTGTCGCCGACGGCGTCCTTTGTCTCTTCGATTAGCTCGCGGAAAAGGCGTATCCGGTTTTCCAGCGTGCCTCCGTATTCGTCTGTGCGGTCATTGTATCGTTTCAACATGAAATGCATCGCCAGCGGCAGATCATGGGCGGCATAGCAGTAGATGATGTCGAAACCCGCTTCTTTGGCGCGAAGAGCGGCATCACGATGCCAGCGACGCAATGCGCGGATGTCTGACTTGTCCATCCGCCGTGTTTGCACCGGCATGTAGTGGGCGGTGCCCATGGAGCGCAAACTTAATGGCGGGACTTTGGCGTAGAGATTGGGGGCGTGATGACCGCTGTGGGTCAGCTCGATCCCTGCCAGGGAGCCGTGATGATGTACCGCCTCAACCATCAGCCTCAGCGGGGGGATATCTCTATCGTCCCACAGCCGCCCTTCCGCATATGGATACAGATCGGTGCTGTGGTGAATCTCAACCTCCTCAGTGCAGACCACGCCCCAACCACCCTCGGCTTTCATACCGCGCATGGCGGCTAATGAGGCGGGCAGGCGATGTCCCATACCATTGCAGTGGGGGACCTGATAGAAGCGGTTTGGGGCTACTACCGGGCCAATGGGAACAGGTTGGAATAAGATTTCATAGGGGTCGTGGGCTGCGTGGGAAGTCTGCGGGTGGCTCATGATGCTCCAGTAAAGGTGACCGATTTACAGTGTCCAGTGCCTTCGATTTTATCAGGTAGGGAGCCTAATTGCATCTGCCAAGCTAATCATAGGTGCAGCTCTTGGATGGACTAATTGTTGACGCCAGCCGGCTCAGTTTGATATACTTGTGCCTAATTGAAGAATCTGATCGACGTTGAATGGAAGGAGTAGGTGAGTATCTGCCCCATAGAGAGCGCCAGGCCATAGGCTGAAAGCCGGCGCAAGGACAGCCTCGCCGAAAGTCGTCCATGAGTTTTTCCGGTGAACATCAGTAGCCGGAGACGGTTCAGCCCGTTATCGCTGAGTTTGAGTGGGGCGGCTGTTGGCCGCTCAATCAAGGTGGTACCGCGTGAGAACTGCTCTCTCGTCCTTGTCAGGATGAGAGAGTTTTTTGTTTTGGCCTGCAGATGCCGATTACAAGCTGAGGCTTCGAACGTTCGCAGGTAGACGGCGACATTGCTGATAGTTGAGGAAAGTACAAATCATGAGTGAAATGCCCAAAGCATACGATTTTGAAAGCACCGAACAACGGCTGTACAGCTGGTGGGAAGAAAACGGCTGGTTCAAACCAGAGGCGCGTCCCGACGATGCCGATCCATTTGTCATCTCTATTCCGCCGCCAAACGTCACGGGCGAGCTGCATATGGGCCACGCGATGTTTGTGGCTCTAGAGGACTTGATGATCCGACGGGCTCGAATGCAGGGCAAAGCGGCATTGTGGGTGCCAGGCGTGGATCATGCCGGGATCGCCACCCAGCTTCAGGTTGAAAAAATGCTGAGACGGGAAGGGACGTCACGAGTCGAGATCGGCCGTGAAGCGTTCCTGGAACGCACCTGGGCATGGAAGGAGAAATACGGCGACCACATCACCAATCAGCTGCGCCATCTGGGCGCGTCGTGTGATTGGGATAGGGAGCGGTTTACCCTGGATGAAGGGCTGTCAAAGGCGGTGCGAGAAGCGTTCGTGCGGATGTACCGGATGGGGCTGATTTACCAAGCCGAGTATCTGGTGAATTGGTCGCCGGGGCTGCAGACGGCAGTGTCTGACCTGGAAGTTGAATACCAGGAAGAGCCGGGCCACATGTATCAGTTCAACTACCCGATCAAAGGGGGCGGCTTTATACCTGTGGCGACCACCCGGCCCGAGACGATCCTGGGCGATACGGCAGTGGCGGTGCATCCAGATGATGAGCGATACGCGGACCTGGTGGGCAAGACGGTGTTGGTGCCGATGCTGAACCGGGAGATCCCGATTATCGCCGACGAGTACGTGGAGATGGGATTCGGCACTGGGGCGCTGAAAGTCACACCGGGGCATGATCCTAACGACTTCGAGATTGGCAAACGGCACGGGTTGGCAATCATCAATGTGATGAACAAAGACGCCACCATGTCGGCGGCGGCTGGCCCGTACGCCGGACTAGATCGGTTCGAGTGCCGGCAGAAACTGTGGGCGGATATGGAAGCTGCCGGACTGACCATCAAGATAGAGGACCACATCATCAGCGTGCCTAGAAGCCAGCGGGGCGGCGAGATCATCGAGCCGCTGGTGAGCAAGCAGTGGTTCGTGGACGCGGAACCAATGGCAAAAATGGGGCTGGCGGCTGTCCACAGCGGGCGCATCAAAATCGTCCCTGACCGCTTCGAAAAGGTGTGGGACAACTGGCTGGAGAACATCCGGCCCTGGTGCATCAGCCGGCAGCTGTGGTGGGGACACCGCATCCCGGTGTGGTACTGCGACGCCTGCGATCACCTCACAGTGGCCCGTGAAGACCCGGACAGCTGCCAGGGCTGCGGCAGCACTGGTATCACGCAGGATCCAGATGTGTTGGATACCTGGTTCAGCAGCGGTCTGTGGCCCTTCTCAACCCTGGGATGGCCGGAGCAGACGGCAGACCTGGCCCGGTTCTATCCAACTGACGTGATGGAGACCGGCTATGATATCTTGTTCTTTTGGGTTGCCCGGATGGTGATGTCAGCGGCCCTGTTCACCAACGACATCCCATTCCACACCGTCTATCTCCACGGCTTGATTGAAGCCCCGAACGGGGCAAAGATGAGCAAGACGTCGGGCAATGTGACGGATCCGTTGGACGTTATCGCCGAGTACGGCACTGATGCGCTGCGCTTCACGATTTTGACCAGCGGCACGCCGGGAAACAATCTGAACCTATCGCTGCCCAGGATCGCCAGCAATCGGAATTTTGCCAACAAGATTTGGAACCTGACCCG
>JAHEEY010000216.1 GCA_024640485.1 Chloroflexota bacterium
TCCGCCACACCCAGGCGGTACGCCGGGGAACCCCCAATGCCTGGCTGATTGGTGACATGCCCTACATGAGCTACCAACCAAGCGTGGAATCGGCCATTCGCAATGCCGGCCGTTTCATGGCGGAAACTGGCTGTGATTCCATCAAGCTTGAAGGCGGCGTCGAAATGGCTGACCGGATGGCAGGCATTGTTGCGGCGGGCATTCCAGCTATGGGCCACCTGGGGCTTACGCCGCAGAGCGTCAGCGCCCTAGGCGGTTTCCGGCTGCAGGGCAAAGGGGCCCTGCAAGCCAAGAAGATCATGGATGATGCCAAGGCGCTGGAAAAAGCGGGCGCGTTCGCCATCTTGCTGGAACTCGTCCCTGATCGCGTCTGCAAACTCATCACTGAAAGAGCCGAGAACTGTATCATCATCAGTTTGGGTGCTGGCCCTCATGCCCACGGACAGCTGCTGATCTACCATGATATGTTCGGCCTCTACCCGAAATTCAAGCCGCGCATGGCCAAGGTATTTGGCGAAGCCGGCAAGGTCATCTTGGACGGCTTGACCCAATACGTGAAAGAAGTAAAAGCGACTGAATTCCCGGAGCCCGAGCATTATTTCGGCATGAATGACGAAGATTACGACGAGCTGCTTGAGATGCTGGACTAAACTAGCGTTTCAGCACAAGTTGACAGATGCCGCCGCCGGCGGCAAACGGAGAGACATCTAGATGGATGAAAATATCAGAAGTCGATTGCAGATTCCCACGGATCGCCTTGACGCCCTCAACGCCATCCTGCTGAATTCAGACCTTAAGGTCATCAGTGATTTCTTCGACATCGTTGCTAAATACGGAACACCGGAAGAGATCAATCGTAAAGCAGAGGAAGCCCGTCAGCTGCCGGCGCTGCTGGCTCAAGTCAGGAAAAGCAAACCGGAATTCCTGAAAGATCTGGAGTGGTTGGCCAGGCAGCGAGACCAGGGCGCCTTCATCACAGTTGCCGACTACCGCCGCAAAGTGCTGGGCGATAAGGCCGACACAATCGAATTCAACGATGACATTGCCGTCACCCTGGAGGTCAGCGCCGGCCAATATTTCCCCTGGGTGATCACCGCCGCGAAAAAGGCCATTGAAGAGGGCTCGCTGATGCCCGGCCGGTTCATTCGGGTGCGGAAGATGAAAGAGCAGGAATTGGACGGCGATCTACCCGCCTTCGCTGCCGCCATGCAGATCATCGGCGCCAGCTACGTGGAAACGCTGGACACCAAAGGAACCGATGGCTCCAATGTCCACCTGGGCGGCCCGGAGACCATCACCGGCTACTTCGGCGGCATCGGCCAGCCCAATGATTACGCCCTCAAATGGCTTGATGAATTCCTCTACTACTACACCAAATACGGTGTGCGCGAAGTGTTGAACATCAACCCGGGGACCGTTACCCTGGGGTATATGCTCTACCAGATCGGGGTAGACATCAACTTCAAGATTTCGGTGTTCATGGGAAACGACAACCCGTACGCAGCGCTATGGACGCTGATCGGCGCTAAGCTGTTCTCCCGAGAAGACGGCAGCACCCCGCTGATCGGGTTCAACTGGGGGAACTCAGCCAACAACCAGACTCTTGAGATCACAGCCGAATTCCGAAAGGAACTTGGCCTTGAGGATATGGTCCGCTTCGAACATCATATTACCGAAACCTGGAAGAGCATCGTCCGGCAGCCGTATAACCGCCGCCAAGAGCTGCTTGAGCTGGCTGGACATGTGGCCAACATCTCTGCCAAGCATGAGGGGGGCGATCCCGAGACTGACCAGGGTCGGGATCATCCCTCAGACATTCTCGATTACTTCCGGGACAAAGAAGAAGTGATCGCCTCTGGCGATTGGGAGAACCTGGAACGCAATTTCATGGACAAATATGACGCCACCAACAACACCGCATGGGCGCTGACCATCAACGGCTTGTCCTTCATCGCCGCCCGCAATCTCCACAAGTAGAAGAGCGCTATCTCGCGTGAGAATGAAAGGCTCTACTGACGCAGTAGGGCCTTTTTTCATACTGATTTCGGGTAAACGTAAATGAGAAGGGTTCCGCCGCCGCCGTTGCCACTAGGCCCTGTTTGGTGATTTGCCCCACTTTCAGGCATAATTTGAACAGTCCAAGATCCAGAATGAATAGGCAGAAGATCACATGGCTCAAATCATCAGTCGCATTGATCCCAACAGCAGTGAATTCAAAGAAAATCAGGCACACAACCTGGCGCTGGCCGACCAGCTGAGGAGCCGGCAGCAGCTTGCCGCATTAGAACGACCCCAACGGGTCATCGACCGCCAGATAGAACGAGAGAAGCTGCTGGTCAGAGATCGTATTGACGCAATTCTGGACCACAACAGCCCATTCCTGGAGCTGTCACCGTTGGCCGCATGGGATCTATACGACGGCGAGGCGCCCAGCGCCGGCATTGTCACCGGAATCGGCCGCCTAGCCGGAATTGAGTGCATGGTCATCGCCAATGATCCTACAGTCAAAGGGGGTACGTATTTCCCCGAAACAGTGAAGAAACATGTGCGGGCACAGACGATCGCGGAAGAAAATCATTTGCCCTGCATTTACCTGGTTGATTCCGGCGGCGCTTTTCTGCACCTGCAGGCAGATGTCTTCCCGGACCGAGAACATTTCGGCCGCATTTTCTATAATATGGCCCGCATGTCGGCGAAAGGTATCACCCAGATCGCCGCCGTCCTCGGTTCATGCACGGCTGGCGGCGCTTATATTCCAGCGATGGCTGATGAGACCATCATCGTTAAGGGAAACGGCACCATCTTCTTGGGCGGCCCGCCGCTGGTCAAAGCGGCGACAGGCGAAGAAGTGACCGCCGAAGATCTGGGCGGTGCCGACGTGCACACCCGCCTCAGCGGCGTGGCCGATCACTTCGCCAATGACGAGCACGAAGCATTGGCCCATATCCGAGAGATCGTTAGCCACCTGAACCGGGGCAAGGCAATGCCGGTGGTCATGCAATCTCCTGAAGAACCGGCCTACGATCCCGCGGAACTTTACGGCATCATACCGGCTGATGTTCGAGTCAGCTATAACGTACGGGAGGTGATCGCTCGTCTGGTTGATGGCTCCCGGCTGAGTGAGTTTAAAGCGCGATACGGCACCACCATCATTTGCGGGTTTGCCCATATTATGGGCATTCCAGTGGGCATCGTGGCCAACAACGGCCTTTTATTCAGCGAGTCCGCTCAGAAAGCATCCCATTTCATCCAGCTTTGCGGCCAAAGGGGCACCCCCCTGCTCTTCTTGCAGAACATCACCGGGTTCATGGTGGGCCGGGAGTATGAAAATCGGGGCATCGCCAAGGATGGGGCCAAGATGGTGATGGCGGTCAGCAATGTCAACGTGCCCCGGATCACGCTGCTCCACGGTGTCAGCCACGGCGCCGGCAACTACGGCATGAGCGGACGAGCCTACGATCCCCGTTTCTTGTTCAGTTGGCCCAACAGCCGCATCAGCGTTATGAGCGGCGAATCTGCCGCGGCAACCTTATGGACGGTTGGGCAGGAACGGGTGCTGAGCAAACTGCAAGATCCGACGCCGGAAGCAATCGCGGAAGCAGAAGCGGTTTTCAAGCGACCCGTACTGCAGCAGTACCAGCGGGAGAGCGATCCGTACTTCGCGACTGCACGCGTATGGGATGATGGGATATTGGATCCTGCCCAGACCCGCGTCGCCTTGTCACTGGCGTTTTCGGCAGCGCTAAACAGCGGCATTGACCACAGCAAGTACGGTACTTTCCGTATGTAGCCGGAAAGGCGCTCTGCGGCACAATGTAATCTGAACATCGTTAGAAACTGACCAGTTGCCCGTGATGCTGATAGAATCACCCATTGATGTCCAGGGCAACCAACGTCCAAATCCAAACATCTTCGAGGAATAAAATGAACAATACCGATACCACATACAGCTGCCTCAACTGCGATCGTTCCGAAACGGACGTCCCATTGGTCTCCCTGCGTTACGCCGGCAGCCAAGAGTGGATCTGCACCCAATGCCTGCCAACGCTCATCCACCATCCTGGCAGGCTCAGCGACAAACTGGCCGCAGCTGATCAGCTTACACCTGCGCCTTCCGACGACGAATTGTAGACACCCTATCCACTTTGCTTCCACGCCATCTTTTTGGGGCGGGCAGCTGGACGGTCAAGACGGCGCAGCCGCGGCTGTCGAAAGCGGGCTAGGCGAAGCGTCGAGAACTAACTGTTAGAAATGAGCAAACCTGAGCGAAGCGACCAATCGCAAGAAATCGAACGCAAGAAAGCCGGTGGATGGCTGACAAAGATCATCGCTGTCTTCTTCGGCATCAGCTTGGCCTGGCTGATGCTTGAGCTGCTAATGCGGGTCGCATTCCCCTTGTTCCCCTACACCATACAAGCAGCGCTCCGTGAGGTACGCCGAACCCCCTTCACCGAAGAACGGATTCTTCCCCAGCAGATCTGGCAAGAGGATATCCACTATCAGCTGGTCAGCCGGGCAAATGTTGACAATGAATATCAATTCCCCGATCCCCGGGTAGGCTTCTACGTCACGACCAAGAACTGGCTTGATCCCAACTCCCACGTTGGCTTTCGGGTGCCCTCCAAAGATTGGGAGCCGCGATGGCCCATCGACGCGGTGGTTGTGGGCGACTCGTTCACTTTCTGCTACACCGAGTACCCTGACTGTTGGGTTCAGCGGCTGGACAGCGACCACGGAATGAGCATTGTTAATCTGGGGCAGGTGGCCACAGGATCCATCAGCCATCTGAACATTCTGACCACCTTTGGCCTGCCGCACCAGCCCCGGATGGTCATTTGGCAATGGTACGGCAATGATTTTAACGATGATTACGGCATGGCATTGATGAATAATCAGATCAGCGCGGTGGAGGCGCCAGAGGCCCCCCAGCTGCTCCCACCGCCGCCGCCGTCGCCGTCGCCGCTGGTGAAATGGCTGGAGAAGAACTCCGCCGTCTACTGGATCATGCGAACCGTTACTACCCCCAAGCCAGATCTGTACAAATACCAAAGATTCGTCGATCCTCATTTGGTGAACGACGGTGACATGGTATTCAGCTATGGACGGCCCTACACGTCCAAGTCCAGCGATCTGAGCGCTGAGAAAAATCAGATAGGCATGGGCTTAAGCCAGAGCAAGATAATTGAGGCGCGAGATCTCCTCGCCTCACAAGATATCCAGCTGGTCATTCTATTGATTCCATCAAAAGAAGAGGTGTACAGGCGTTGGACCGAACCAACGCTAGGTGCCCAACAGCTTAATTTGCTGGCCCAAGGCCGCCTGGAAATGCTCTCTTTCTGCCAAGATTCAGAGCTGCTTTGTCTAGACAGCACAACAGCCTTGACGGCTGTGGCGGAGCGAGAGAACCCCGTCTACCTGCCCTACGACACACACTTGAATGTCGCTGGCAATCAGGTGATCACAGATGAGCTGTGGCGGTTCTTAACTGAAAACCGGCTGGCCCATTGACAGCAGGACTCCACGCATTTTGATAACCCGATAGATGAGTTCGTGAAGACAGCTAGAGGCTTGGCGTCTTGTCCCTGTCGTATGCCAATGTTACAATGCAATTGAAGTGAATCATCACTGAGGTATATGAATGAGACAGTATGGTAGAGACAGAAATTGGCCCTTTGCGGAAGGGGGCGGCACGACGATTTTGGTCGTGACGCTGCTGCTGGCAGCGGCGATATCTCTCTGGCTGTTGTGGCCCAATGGGGGTACCGGCATCTTCCTGCTGCTCACGGCAGGCTTGTGGCTGCTCGTCTTATACTTCTTCCGTGATCCAAATCGTGATGTCGTCAATGATCCTGGACTGGTGATTGGCCCTGGCGACGGCGAGATTGTGGAAATCAGCCGAGAACGGGAATCGCGATATTTGAATGCTGACATCATTCGTATCAGCATGTTCTTGTCCATTACCGATGTGCATGTCCAAAGGGTCCCCTTGGGCGGCACCGTCAAGGTAGTCGATCACCAAGCTGGCAAATTCCTGCAGGCGTTCAAACCAGAAGCTTCTGATGTGAATGAATACATCGGTATGGTAGTTGAATCGGAATACGGCACCGTGCTGGTAAAGCAGATTGCCGGGATTCTGGCCCGCCGCTGTGTCAACTATGCCAAACCGGGTGACATTGTCACGACGGGGCAAAGATTCGGGCTGATCAGGTTCAGCTCCCGAATCGATCTTTTTCTTCCAGCCAATGCTGAAATCCTGGCGTCGGTGGGAACCAAAGTCTACGGTGGAATAACCCCAATCGCCAGAATCGCCCAAACAAACCAGTGATCAATACAACTTCGCCGACAGGAGCCTGCCAAACCTGCTGAATGGTGTATTGATTTGAGATGATGGAGTCGTCTATGAACAGCAAGTATCGTTATCTGGTTCCCAACGGTATTACTTTCCTTTCCCTGACCTGCGGTGTCGTTTCTATTCTGCTGTCGGCTTCGGGAAATCTTGAGCCCGCCGGCATCCTCGTTTTAACCAGCTATATCCTGGATCTGTTCGACGGTGCCATGGCACGCAAGTTGAAAGCCGGGTCGGAATTCGGCCTGCAGCTTGATTCGCTGGTAGATATGGTCAGCCTTGGCACGGCACCGGCGGTGCTGGTTTTCAAGCACCTGGAGACAACTGGTATCAACATGGCCTGGGTATGGCCGTTTGCCGTGCTGATTCCCCTATCCGGCGCTTTCCGCCTGGCTCGCTTCAATTTACTCCCCCCGAAGGAAACCAGCAATACCGACTCGGTCGGGCTGACCATATCCACCGGCGGGGCCACCATTGCCCTGGCAGTTCTATCCGATCTCGCATGGCCCAAAGAAGTTTTTCCAGATGTGACATTCATCCCGCTGATAGCTGCTGTCAGCCTGCTGATGGTCAGCAAGATCGCCTTCCCGTCGGTCTTCTGGGTTTTCTCAGGACGCTGGCGCAACGCGATATTGCTCATCCTTTTTGGCACCTCCATAGCCAGCATGCCGTTCTTCAACGCCTGGTTCATGTGGACCAACGCGTATTTGGGGCTGTCGCTGGCCCGGGCTGGATACCGGTCGTTCCGCTAGCCAAGACCGTGGAGCCAAACACAGGCACTCAATTGCGTGCGGGAGTCGCTCAAAAACCAGATTAGCAGAATCATCCTTAGTTCCAAATTAGCGGCGGGAAATTATGAGCAACCTACGCAGCAGGATCGGCGGACGCAGCCTCTATCTAGTATCGCAAATGACCCGGCACACCTGCCGGTACCGGGTGAACGGGCTGCCCTTTCTCACAGAGGCGCAAGCATCTGGCAGGCCGATACTCTTTGCCACCTGGCACGGCAATACCATGATGCTGGTAAGTTTCTTCTCCTCTCATTACGATTTCAGCAAAATCGTGCTGTTGATGCCCGACGATTGGCGCGGGGGCATGCTCTCACATTTTTCACGATTGCTGGGCGCTCAACCGTATCCCATGAATCTCAGCGGTGACAGCAGTATGTCCACGGCCCGAAAGCTGGCTAAACTGGTTCGCCGGGTCAAAAAGGGCGCCGACTGCTACATCACCCCCGACGGCCCGGATGGACCCGGGTATGTGATCAAGCCCGGTGCCGTTTACATCGCTCAAAAAGCGAAAGCGCTCATCCTACCGATGGGCGCCTACGTGCGAAATGGCTACCGTGTCAACCGATGGGATATGTATACGGTGCCATACCCGTTCAGCCGGATTTCTATTGAGATAGGCGCTCCAATCAGCTTGAGTGAAAGCAGTGAAGCGACGATCGATACCATTACACAAGAGCTCACCAACCAGCTGCACCGTGTTAACGCCCAAGCGGCGGCAAATTACTACGAGATGGGCAAATGAGCGATCTAAGGGAAGGTTGGTTAAAGCTGCAGGGGGAAGGG
>JAHEEY010000217.1 GCA_024640485.1 Chloroflexota bacterium
CCGTCCGCTGTCGGTGAAGCCGTGGACCAGCACCAGCGGCGGTTTGTCCCCGCCGGTCCGCTGGTAGTGGAGAGTAACCCCGTTGGTCTGCAGTTTCCCAGTTCGCCAGTTCGCCGTCATTTTTGGCCCTCCAAAGGGCTGGCCTTCAGCCCACCAAGCTACAAACCGCTGGACACACCAAACACGGCAGCAGTGTTTGACCGCTGCCGCGTCGATTATACGCTTGTATCACCCGCCAAGGCTACTCCAGAATGCGGCCCATCATCCCGGCGATCGCCTGGTAGACCGGGGAATCATCCCCCAGGTCGACCAGCGGACGGCCGCTGAACTCAAACTCAGCCAGCTGTAGATCAGCCGGGACGGTGCCCAGCAAATCCAGATCCATCTGGTCGATCCGTTCCTGCAGCGCCGGCGGGATCACATTGTTGGGCACCCGGTTCAGGATCAGGTAGCTGTTTTCGATGTTGATGTCCATCTCTTTGCGGAAGCCGGCGATGCGCTCGGCGGCCACAATCCCCCGGTGAGTGGGGTCGGCCACGATCAGCAGATGGTTGACATCACGGGTGGTCCGCCGGGCCAAATGTTCCATGCCGGCCTCATTGTCGATCACCACATACCGGTAGCTCTTGCTGATGGCGTCGATGACGTCACGCAGATTGTGGTTGACCGCGCAGTAGCACCCTTGCCCTTCCGGCTTGCCCATGGCGATCAGATCAAACCGATCCCCTTCCGACAAAGCGGTGCGGATCTCATAGTCGAGAAACTCTCGCTTGCTGACCCCGCCGTTTAGGGCGCCCATGGCGGCGCCGCCGGCGGTCAATGATTGCTTCACCTGGGAAAGCAGATTCTCACGGATATCTCCCACAGTCCATTCCAGATCCAGCCCCAGCACCATGTTCAGGTTGCTGCTGGGATCGGCATCGATGGCCAGGGTGGCTCCCTCTTTGGCCTGCATCAGATATTTGACCACCATCCCGGAAATCGTGGTTTTCCCCACGCCCCCTTTTCCTGCCAGGGCGATTGTTGTCGACATACACACCTCGATGAAACTATGTTGTTCTCGATACAAAACAGCCGGCGGCGATCCCCCGGCTCTATGCTTCTCGTTCTTCGGCCAGCAAGGCGGCCATCGCCTGGGCCGATTCCCGCAGCGCCGGCACGTGGTCGTACACCGCGATCCCCAGCCGGTCCGCTTCCTGCACGGCCATATCGGCCGGCAGCATCCCCAGCACCGGGATGCCCGGCGTCTCCGCTCTCAGGAAATCGGCCTCGTCCTGGTTGCGCACCTTATTGCCCACCAGCCACAGCCGTTTCAAGCCGATATCGTTGGCTAACTGCTTGATCTGCACCGCCGTCCCCAGGCTGCGCCGGGTAGGCTCCACCACAATCACCAGGGCGTCGACGAAATCGACCGTCGCCCGGCCCAGATGCTCCACGCCGGCGTACATGTCCAGGATTAAAATATCATCCTTACGGAACAGCAGGTGAGTCACCAGGGTCTTCAGCATGGCGCTCTCCGGGCAGATGCAGCCGCTGCCGCCCAGATCGACGGCGCCCATCTCCAGCAGGCGTACATTCCGGTTGACCACGCTGAACCGCTCCGGGATATCGTCGACCCGGGGGTTGATGGTGAAGAAGCCGCCCACAGTGCCCGGCTTGGCCCCGGTGCGCTCTTCGATCAGGGCGTCCATCTCGGCGATGGGCCGCAGTTTGGCCCGCAGTTCGTCGGGGAAGCCCAGGGCGCCGGCTAGACAAGGGGAGGGGTCGGCGTCGGCAGCCAGTACCTGCCGCCCTTCATCGGCGTACACTTGAGCCAGCAGCGCTGCCAGGGTGGTCTTGCCCACGCCCCCTTTACCGCTAATTGCCAGTTTCATATCGTCGCTGTTCCTTTATAGTGAATTGAAGCTTTTCTTCAGCCGGCGGGTCAGCCCGCTTCCTAGAATGGCTGCCGCTTCGGTAGGGATATGGTTGTTGAGATTGGCGTCGAACAGGACCCGATAGGAGGAGGGGAAATCTTCATCTCCCAGCCAGCAGGTCACCAGCATGGCCACATTGGGCAGCGGCTGGAAGGCGAATGCGGCGTCGCCGAACGCTACCTGGATGCCGCCGATCTGTTCGGCGGCGGTCCCCAGCTTGCCGATATCGTCGCCCACCAGCTTGGCCAACTCACCGCCAGTGTAACCCTGGAACGCCTGGGTGTAAAATTTTCCGTCCTGCAGATCGGTGAAGGAGATCCATTGTCCGGTCAAAGGCATGCCGTCGGTGCCTACCAGATAGTAGGCCAGCATCGCCTGGTCGAACACCGAGAGCAGCTGTCCCGTTTCCACATCGTAGAAAGCGAATTCCGGCAGTTCTATGCGGATTTCCCGCCCCCAGACTACCAGCTCAAAGGCGTTTCTGCCCCCGTCTATTGGCATCAGGGTGACCCCGATGCGAGCGGCAAGCTGTCCGGCATCCCGCTGCCCCAGCTGCTGGCGCAGCTCCTCCACCCGGATAGCCAGGTAATCTTCGGCGCTTTCTTTCTTGTGGAAAAACCGGTGCAGTTGTGAGTCAGGAATCATGATGTTGTCTTCGGGTTGGCGGGGTCTAGACGATTCCCTTGGCGTGCAGCAGCGGCCGGGGGTCGGTCAAATTCTTGTCCAGGGCGGCAGCTTTCGCCGGCAGCCCTAAGGCCAATGCCGCCAGTTGGGTGAAATAGAGCACCGGCATCGCTTCGTCCAGCCCCATCTGGAACTGGCGGGCGTCCAGATTGGTGTGGCACAGGGGGCAGGCCACCACGATGATGTCGGCGCCGGTCTCCTGGGCATGGGTGATCAAATTGCTGCCCAGCTTGTGGACGATGTCGGGGCGGGTCAGGGAGTGGGAAGCGCCGCAGCAGACCGTCTTGTAAGACCAGTCCAACACCTCGGCCCCCATCGCTTTGACCAACGCGTCCATGTCGGTGGGGTTCTCCGGATGGTCGGCGCCGGTGACATCGGCGGGGCGGGTGAGCAGGCAGCCGTAGTAGCACACCGCTTTCAACCCTGCCAGCGGCTTGGTCACTTTAGCGGCTACCTGTGCCGGGCCTACCCGGTTCAGAATCGCCTGGGTCAGGGTGGTCACCTCCACGCTGTCCTGGTACTCATACCCCAGGGCGTCGTTCACCCGCAGCTTCTCATCCTCATGGTTTCTGATTTCGTGTAGGGCGCTTTTGTGCCGGTTGAAGCAGGCGGCGCAGGGCATGGTCACTTCTTTGAAGCCGCTCTGCTCGATCAGGGCCAGGTTTTCCATAGGCAGCTGCAGCGCCGTCTCCGGGTCGCAGCGGTGGGCGGCGCTGCTGCCGCAGCACAGCCACCCTTTGGGCTCCACCAGCTTCAAATCCAGCGCCTCGCACACCGCTTTGGACGAGCTGTTGAACTCGGAGGCGGTGGCGTGGAGGGAGCAGCCGGGGTAGTAGGCCACGGTGTTGTCGGGGTCTTCGACCTGCCTAGGGTGCTTGCGGGAGCCGGCCCGGCTGGGCAGGATGGGCAGCTTTCCTTTTTGGAACAGCTTGAAGCCCAGATCGAGGTCGCCGGTGATATTGCCGCTGCGCAGCTTCAGCTCGGCGGTCATCCCCAGCTCGTAGGAGCGGCCCCACAGATTCACCTGGCGCATAAACGCCTCGTTGAACTGGTTTACCTCAGGCACCTTCGATTCGTACCCTCTGACCTTGGCTTCGCGCACCAGGAAATCCATGATGCCGGCGATATCCAGCCCCTGGGGACAGCGGGTGGTGCAGGTCTGGCAGGAGGCGCACAGGTATGGGGTCTCCGACTCGAAGGCCATCTCTTCCTGTCCCAGCTGCATCGCCCGCATCACCTGATTGGGCTGCCAGTCGAAAAATTCAGAGACCGGGCAGCCGCTGGTGCATTTGACGCATTGATAGCAGAGATAGACATTCTGCCCGAGTTCTTCCTGGATGCGTTCAGCCAACCCCTGGTTCAGGCTCATCGGCTGGTCGGCGGCGATTTGTTGACTCATAGTTCCTCTCCTGAGGGGGCCGGCATCACCGGCCCATGTCACATTGCTATACCTGCGGCCTGGGGAACAGGCCGGCCCCTTCCACGATCGGCTTCACCGCTGACTCCCATTCAATCGCCATCACGTGGACGCCGGCGACCCCTTCGATCGCCCGCAGCTCCTTGATCAGCTCGATGCAGATCTGGATCCCTTCCGCTTTCCACGCCGCCATGCGGGCGCTCTTCTCTTCCTTGGTCATGTCGGCAGGTTTCTTGTCAGCCCAGGCGGCGCCGGCGGCGGTCATGCGGTCGATCAGCTCGTCGGGCACCAGGATGCCGGGCACATTCTTCTTCATGTAGCGGGCCATCCCCGGGCTCTTCAGCGGGCCGACACCGGCCAGGATGTAGGTCTTCTTGTGCAGCCCCAGCTCCCGTACCTTGTCCATGAATTTGGCGAACGCCGGCACGTCATAGACCAGCTGGGTCTGGATGAAGTCCGCCCCGGCAGCCACTTTCTTGGCCAGCCGGTAGGGGCGGAAGTCGATGGGGTCGGCGAAGGGGGCCGATGCCGCCCCCACGAAATAGCGCGGTTCGGACCCTTTGATATCTTCGCCGCATTGGAAGATCTTCTTGTCCCGCATATCGCTGACCATTTTGACCAGCTGCAGCGAGTCGATGTCGAAGACGTTTTTGGCGGTGGGGTGGTTGCCGAACCGCTGGTGGTCGCCGCTGAGGCAGAGCAGATTGTTCATCCCCAGGGCGGAAGCGCCCAGCAGGTCAGCCTGAATAGCCAGCCGGTTGCGGTCGCGGCAGGTCATCTGGATCACCGGCTCCAGCCCTTCCTGCACCACCAGGGTGCCGGCGCCGATGGACGACATGCGCACAATGGCGGTCTGGTTGTCGGTGATGTTGACCGCGTCGCAGCACCCTTTCAGCAGGGCCGCTTTGTGGCGGATTTCGCTGGCGTCGGCCGACTGGGGCGGCCCAATCTCGCCGGTGACCGCGAAGTGGCCTGCCCGCAGCATCCGTTCTAGAGTGGAACCGGCGTGGTATCCGTTGCTGGCTGATGATTGTCCGTTTTCCATGGTGGTATTAATCCTCAAACTCAACTAGGCGAAGGTCTTGGCGGACGATCTTGCGGGGGCCGCCGTCCCGGGAGTTCTGCCAATTCTTGGGCGGCTGAATCTCCAGCAGGGCGTCCAGCTTCCCTTTGCTGCTCATCCGGTCGACGATCAGCTGCCAGGCGCAGGCTACGTCCGGGTCGATCTCGCAGTGGCCGTTTTCCGAGCCGCCGCAGGGGCCGTTGAGCAGTGATTTGGAGCAGCGGGCTACCGGGCAGATGCCGCCGGTAACGGCCAATAAGCACTCACCGCAAGCGGCGCAGCGCTCTTCCCACACCCCGTGTTCCGTGGGCAGCCCCAGGAAGCTGGTGTTCAGGCCCGGGACCACCCAGGCGTCGGGGAAATGCTCGGCGATCGCCTGCACCCCGATGCCGCATCCCAGCGACAGCACGATGTCGGCGGCTTTGACCTGCTCCTCGATTATGTCCAAATATTCCCACTCGCACTGCCGCTGTACCGTGCTGTGGGTCACCTGCTGCGGGGAGCCGTCCAGCTTGGTGGCCATGCGCAGCGAGGTGGAGACGATGTCCGCCTCGCGGGTGCCGCCGGCGAAGCACACCGTCACACAGGTGCCGCAGCCGACGACCAGCACATTCTCAGCGCCGTTGATCAGGGTTTTCATTTCTGCCAATGGTTTCTGCTCTGCTACGATCATAGAAAACCTCCCATAAAAAACAGCTTCTTATGGATTGAAAGGGAGTGGGCGCCGCGGAGCGCATCCGCCCGGTCTCTGATTAAAATTCATCTACCTTCGGCTTCAAGTGGAGCAGCAGCACCGCCAGGTCGCGGGTGTCCCCCTCGGGAAGCATGAAATAATCTTCTAACATACAGCACAGCTCGAAGCCCAGCTTCTGGAACGCCTTGATCTCCGTGGACTGATCGGCGACCAGCTGGATCGAGAGGATGTGGACATCTTGTTTGCGGGCCAGTTCGATGATCGCCTCAATCAGGCGGGAGCCCAGCCCCCGCCGGCGAAAATCTCTGGACAGGAATATGCGCACCTCGGCCAGATGGCGGGAGGGCCCTTTGCCGAAATGGAGCGAGGCGTCGCCCACCGCTCTGCCGTTGGCCACGGCCAGCACCGGCAGCACCCGGGCGTAATCCAGCGTCTCGCACCAGTGGGCGATGACCGCCTGGTCAGCCACGTCTTCCCGGAAATAGCGGGCGTCTTCCCGGCTGATATGCCCGAACAGCCCAACCAGCTGCTCCAAATCGCTGGACACCATCGGCCGCAGATGGACGGTGACCCCGTCGGTCAGGGTGACAATTTTGCGGTAATTTTCAATCTGTTTCGTCAGCATCGACTCTACTCCTCAGAGCAGGCCCCAGAGATGGCGAATCCATCTCTCACTACACCATCCCGCTGGCCACAGCTTCCTGTTGTTCAGCCAGATACGCCTGGTAGTCCCGCAGCGGGTTTGGGCCTACTTCTCTGATCGTGGCGGCAAGCTCGGAAGCATAACCGGCGAACTGGGCGCCCATGGCGGAGGAGATGTTGAACATCCGGATCCGCCGGCCGTCCAGGCCGATCTCTTCCAACAGATTCTGCACATATTCAACTCGTCTACGGGCGTTTAGATTACCTTCCAGGTAATGACAATCACCCTCCATTCAACCGGCGACCATGATACCGTCGGCACCATCCTCAAACGCCCTTAAGGCGTAGCGGGCGTCCAGCTTGCCGGTGCAGGGCAGCTCGACCACTTTTATCGAGGATGGGTAATCCAGCCGCATAGAGCCGGCCAAATCGGCGGCGGCATATGCGCAGTAATGGCAGCAGAACGCCAGGATTTCCGGTTCGAACGTGTCGTCGCTCATTAATGTACCTCAATGGCTCCTAATGGGATCAAATCATAATCAGGGCTGGCCTCAAACAAGGCGTCTACCTTGCTGAGCATCTGCAGGTCGGTGTAATGCATCAGCTGGATCGCTTCCGCCGGGCATTCCGAGGCGCAGGTGCCGCACCCCTGGCAGATGGCCGGCTCGATGAACGCCGCCCCCAGGATGCTGCCCACGCCGGCGCTGTCCGCCTTGATCTTGGGCACGTCGTAGGGGCAGATGCGCACGCAGGTCAGGCAGCCGACACATTTAGCGGCGTCGACCACCGCCACCCGGGCGTTGGTGTTCATACTGTCACGGGAGAGGATGCCGGCAGCGCGGGCGGCGGCGGCCTGAGCCTGGGCGATGGTCTCGTCCAGGAATTTGGGGTAGTGGGCCATGCCGGCCATGAACACCCCTTCGGAGGAGAAGTCGACCGGGCGCAGCTTGACATGCGCTTCCAGGAAGAAGCCGTCCATGTCGATGGGCAGTTTCAGCCGAGAGGCCAGCTCTTTGGTCCCTGGCGAGGCCACCACCGGGGTGCTCAGCACCAGCAGGTCCGGGTTCAGCTGCAGATAGCGGCCCAGCACCGGCTCCCACACTTTGACCGAGAGCATCGGTTCGCCGTTGATGCCCCCTTCCAGCTTGATATCCGGCTTGCGGTCGAACTCGTAATGGACGAAGCGGATCCCGGCGGCCCGGGCCTGGGTGTACAGCCGCTCCTTGAAGCCGTAGGTGCGGATATCCCGGTAGAGGATGGTCACCTGGGCCATGGGATTGATCTCTTTCAGCTTCAGGGCGTTCTTCAGCGCCGTGGTGCAGCAGATCCGGCTGCAGAACTGCTCGCCGGGGCCGACGCATTGGATCATCACCACCGAGTCGGGGGCGGCCTGCCGCGAGGGCAGCGTGGCCATCTTCTCTTCGAACTCCATCTGGGTCAAAATCCGGGGGTCCTGCCCGTAGCTGTATTC
>JAHEEY010000218.1:0-4262 GCA_024640485.1 Chloroflexota bacterium
TCCGCAAAAGGGGAGCAGCGGGAAATCCATGATGGACTGCGCAGCGGCGTGGAAGGTTATATCACCAAGCCGTATGACAGCGACGAACTCCTTGAGTATTTGGAGACCCAGCTGGACAGACATTTCCAGGTGCAAGGGGTGCTGGTCCAGAACTTCGATGCCTTGAAACGAAGTATTCTGAGTATGGTAACGCCCGATTTCCGCTTGCCGCTATCATCGGTATCGAAATATTCTGAAAAGCTGACCCAGGGATTCCAGGATGCGGAGAATGAAGCGGAGTTGAAGGAATCGCTGCACGGTATTCAGGAAAGCAGCGTACGGCTGACCAAGCTGGTAGAAGATTTCATCGCCCTGGCGGAGTTGAAGACAGGTGAAGCGAAGGACGCATTTGATACCTTCGCCCAGTTAATCGGCGATCTGGATATGATTTTCCAGGAAGCCGGGAATGCGGCACAGAAGAAGGCGGAGCTGGCCAATTATCAGATCATCTGCCCTCCCAGCGACAAACTGCCGGTGATTTTTGGCGACAGCGCGGCGTTGATGAAGGTGATCGCCAGACTGGCTGTTGTCGGCGCCAACCAATTCTCAACCGCCCCAGGAGCACCGATTCTGCTGAAATCGACGGCCGATGCGGAGTCAGTTCGATTGGCCATCGAGTTCTCGGTGACTGCGGCGCCTATCCACTTGGAGCAGATGAAATCAATCCTGATGATTGACGGCAGCGATCTGCCTGAAACTTCGAGCTACGCGACCGGACTGAGTATCGCCAAAGGGCATATCGCGCTCCACGGCGGCAAACTTGAGTTAAGTTATGATCCCGCGGGGAAATGCACCTTCATAATTGCACTGCCGGTCTATCGCCGGTAGACAGACTGGTTGGCGACAGGGCAGCCTTAGGCCGTGCCGCCAATCGATACAACAAATTCAATTGACCTCTCGTATTGATTGATACAGTTAAGCCCTTAACACAAAGGAGATCCTCAAATGGCAACACTTCTAGAAAAAACCCAAACCCTTATTCAAGCGAATCTGCACGCGATGGTTGACCGGGCGCTGGAGTCGAATTCAGTGGCGGTCATGAAGCAGTACACGCGAGATGCGGAAAAGAATTTGGATCAGCTGGAAGACGCTGCCGCTACTGTCGGCGGTGAGGTCAAGACGCTGGAACGCAAATACCTGGAATACAAAAAGAAAGCGGACAAGATGGACCGCAATATTGATACCCTGCTGATGCAGGGCAAGACTGATTTGGCCAGCGCGGCCCAGTCAGAACTGAACAGCGCCCGCCGCCTGCAGGAACAGTATCATGAGCAATGGGTACGCCAACAACGTGAATACGAAGCGCTGCTCAACGCCCGTCTCAAGCTGCAGGCCAAACTGAAGACGATCCGGCAGGAACAGAAAGAGATGGAATCACTGCTCCGGCTGGCCAAGTCCAAAGAGATCACGGTCAAGGCGATGAAGAGCCTCGACGATCTGGCTGGCGTCGGCGATGGGGACATCGCCCGCATGAGTGAGGCTATCCGCAGCAGACTGGACAAGGCCAGCGCGCACAGCGAGATGTACGCCAGCCGCCTGGACAGCCAGATGGATGACGTGCTGGGCAAGAGCGAAATCGACATCCAGCTGGAAGAACGGAAGCGGCGCCTTGGGCTGGTAGAAGAAACTGCGGTTGAGGAAAGCGACGAGGATCAGGCCGCGGCTGCTAGCGGCGAATAAGACCCAGATGAGCTCAGCAGGGAATGACCAGTGGCTGGAATCTGGTATTGCTGCCGTCAAGGCAGGCAACCGGGAGTCAGCACGCAAACTACTAACAAAAGCGGTGCGTGCTGACGAAAGAAACGAACTGGCCTGGTTGTGGCTGAGTACTGCGGTGGAATCCGAGGAAGAAAAACGCATTTGTCTGGATAACGTAATAGCGTTGAATCCTGACAACAAGAGTGCCCTGCACGCATTGGCGCGGCTGGATGAAACGCCCTCCGGGGCGGCGGCGATGCCGGCGAAAGCATTACCGCCAATCGACAGGGGCGCGGTCGAAGTTGGGGCGCCTGTTCCTGCCGGTGCACAGGCCGACAGCCCGGCAGAGGCGCCCGCCAAGCTGCATCCGCATGCAGGCCAAGCGTCAAGCGCCTTCAGGGACGTGTGGGACACCGACGACGACATCTGTGCCTACTGCGCAGCGAAAGTGGCGGAAAGCGATCAGACATGCCCCAACTGCAAGCATGTTTTGATCAGGAAGATGTACCGGTACCCAGCCACGGCTGCGCTGCACCTATATTGGTTGCTGCTGCTGGCGCTGGCCCTGCTGCTGGTGCTTCAAAGCAATGTTAAACTCTCTTCTGACCGCGATGGCTTCGCCGCTTTGCTGCACCTGGGGCTGGCAATTGGTTTTTTTACAACGACGGTCGGCGTATACTTCCGATTAAACTGGGGGCATATCCTCTCTACCTTGCTGCTGATCGTGACTGTTGTCATCACCGCCTCCAATTTGGTGATACCGTTGGACCTGTCGTCGATGGCAGCAGGGGGTGCGGATTTAGCGCTGGTCGGCTTCGCCCAGTCAGTCACCAAAGGAGCGCGAATCGCTTTCCTGGTCATCCAGCTGATCGTGGCCGCGGCGGCCCTGATGTACTCAGTTTTCCGGATAGCGCCAGAGTTCGAGCGCGTTCAAAGTCGGTTGGTGGCCAAACTGAATCGAGGCGCGAAGACCGCCGTCGACCACCAATTGAACGCCAAACGGTTTGAGCAAGATGGGATGATCGCATCGGCAGTGCTGCATTGGCAGCAGGCGACCATCATCGATTCAAAGAGAGTGAATAACTATCTAAACCTGGCCAGGGCATACGGCCGGCTGGGTTTTCAGGAAAGGGCCCTCAACGTGCTGGAATCGACCAGCAAGGTGCCGATGAGCCCACAGGCCCGAGTGCGGATTGGCCGGCTCATCCAGAGACTGGAGCGGCAGACAGCCGCGGCAAAGCAGGAGATATAGGCAAACATCATGGCAAACGAGGCTCGTGAATCGCTAGAAGCGCGAGTGGGCAAAGCGATCATCCAGGAATCGTTCTTTCGTTGGGAGAGCGCGGCGGTGATCTCGTTGGCGCTGCTGCTAACTGTCTTTGGGCCGGATATCATCCCTGCGTGGACCTGGATATTGGGTGGGCTGGCGGCAGAAGGTGCCTTGGTATACAGCAGCCTCACCGATCCAGAGTTTGGCCGTCAGGTAGCCGCCTCGCTGCTTCAGAAGGAATTCAAGCCAGAACGATTGAAGGCCAAGAAGCTGCAGCAGCAGATGAATCAGGCGTTGGATTACCGCAGCCGAATCGTGAAGTCGATCCGGGAGCGAGAAAGTTCAGTGCTCCGAGATGAGCTCAGCCAAACAGCCAGCCAGGTCGATGAGTGGCTGGAGAACATCTATGATCTGGCCCAACGTATTGACCGGTATCAGACTGAGCAGCAGATTTTGAGCCGGGACCGGAATGTTGCCGAACTGCGGATCAGCGAGCTTGAATCACAAATAGCCGCCGAGAGCAGCAGCCAGGTAAGGGAGCAGCTAGAACTCACCCTGAGCGCCAAACGGCGTCAGCTGGAAACGATCAACACGCTGGATGACACCATTGAGCGTGCCGAGCTGCAGCTGGAAAATACCCTTACCAACCTGGCAACGATATATTCGCAGACGATGTTAGTAGACGCCAAAGACATCGACAGCGGCCGCGCACAGCGGCTGAGGCATGAAATTGCCGAGGAAGTGACCGAATTACACGACGTTCTATTAGCAATGGATGAAGTGTACTCGACCGACGCCTCATCCTAAGTTTGTCAAATTCAGCGCCCTCTGTTAATATCATACGTTGCAAATCTATACATAAACGGAGTGAAATTGCAGCTATGAAAGTGCTGTTGAAAGAAGACGTTGATAATCTGGGTTATGCTGGTGAAGTACACGAAGTCGCTGCCGGTTTCGGCCGCAACTTCCTGATCCCTAAAGGATTAGCTGTCATCGCTACCTCAAAGGTAATGAATCAAGCCAAGGCTTGGCGTACACAGGCTGAGACCCGTCGCGCAGAACTGCGCGCCGAATACGAGCTTCTGTCCACCAGGATCGAAGAAGTCACGGTTACCTTTACCGCCCGCGCTGGCAACACCGGCAAATTATTTGGTTCTGTGACCACCGCGCAGATCGCCGACGAGCTCAACAAAATCCTGGGCACAGAGATTGACCGCCGTAAGGTAGGTGTCGAGCCCCTGCGTCAGCTGGGCGA
>JAHEEY010000218.1:4362-7836 GCA_024640485.1 Chloroflexota bacterium
ATGATGGACGAACTCGGTCAGATTCTTCGTGAAGCTCGGGAAACCAAAGGGCTCACATTAGCAGAGGTCCAAGAGCAGACGCGTATCAATGCCAGGTTTCTGGAAGCACTGGAAACTGGCGAATACGCCGTTTTGCCTTCCCCTGTGCATGTGCGCGGATTTTTGCGCAACTACGCCCGGTTTTTAGAGCTCGATCCCCAGCCGCTGGTTGAAAGATACGAGCAGCGGCAGGGTGTTTTTGCCCCCGCGGTGACCCCCAACAGCCGGTCGATCAAAGCCGACACGCTGCTGCCGCCGCGGCTGGACCAGCCGTTTTTCGATCCAGTCAATGTTGAGGTTGAAGATGGGGTGCAGGTGCAATCTGAATCAAGATTGCGGCTGGTCATAGTCGCCGCCCTGGTGGTGGCCCTGACCCTGGTGGGCATGCGATTCCTGCCCCTGTTCTTCGGCAGCGGTGACGGCACCGAAGTGATCACTGAAGGTGTCAATCAGGCGGTAGAACGGTTGTTGAACAACAGCGAAACGCCTGAAGCGGTTGAATCGGTACCTGATACTCCGGTGGACAGCGGTGAAATTATCACTTCCACTGGACGCAACAACTTCGATGAGGCCCTGCCGACCCCCTTCCCCACGCGTCCGGCATTGCCAGCTACCATGGAAACCATTCCTATCAAGCTGGAAATCACTGAACGGACCTGGTTGGAAGTCACCATTGACGGAGATGTCGTCTTCAGCGGCATCGCCAAAGATGGCGATCCCCCTCTTGAGTATGAAGCTGAGAACGAAGCAAAGGTCGTCGCAGGCAACGGCATCGCCGTTTATGTGACGATTGGGAACGTTCTACTAGGCCGCCTCGGCGACCGCGGTCAGAACGTCGAAGAAATCTGGAAAACCACCAACTAAGCTGATAACTGAAGGTCGGGCGATGCGCCTGGCCTTCAGCTTTCATCCAACAGCCAAACGCCTCCATGAAAAAACGAACGAAAAAACAGTTCTATCTGCTCAGCCTTGGCTGCAGCAAGAATACCGTCGATTCCGAAAGTATGGCCGCCCTGCTGCACCAGGACGGCTACGCCGGAGTGGCTGATGCCGAGGACGCCAGCGTCCTCATTGTCAATACCTGCGGTTTTATTGAATCTGCACGGCAGGAGTCGATCGGCGCTCTGCGGGAGTTGGCGGAGCAGAAGGGAAAGAACCAGCTGCTGGTAGCGGCCGGCTGTATGGCTCAGCGGTACGGAGATGAAATCGTGGAGTGGGTGCCTGGTATCGACGGCGTCATCGGCACGCGCCGCTGGATGGATATCGTCCCCTTTATCCGCAAACTGCGTCAGCGCAAGCATCCCCAACCGATGTACCATCTGCCTGATGAGGCCACCACGGTAGGCCGTGACGAGCCAGGCGTCCTGAGGACGTCGGTTCAAGGGGTCAGTGCCTATCTGAAAGTCGCCGACGGCTGCCGCCGGCCCTGCGCCTTCTGCGCTATTCCTGAGATCAAGGGGGGATTGGTCAGCCGCCCGCCGGAATTGATCATCGCCGAAGCGATGCGCCTGCAGGCTGCCGGCATTCAAGAATTGATCATCATCGCCCAGGACACCACCGACTACGGCCATGACCTGGGAATGAAGAACGGTTTGAGCACCCTCTTGAAGGATATCAGCAAAGCGGCACCCGATATCCCCTGGATCCGGTTGATGTACGCCTATCCCGGCTTTGTAACTGACGAACTCATAGAGACTATGGCCACCACACCCCAGATCGTCAATTATCTGGATATCCCGCTGCAGCATGGACACCGGGAAACCTTGAAACGAATGCGCCGTCCGGCAAATACCGAGTGGGTTTACCGCACCTTGGAAAAACTGCGCACCGCCATGCCTGACATCGCCATCCGGACCACTTTCATCGTCGGCTATCCTGGCGAGACTGACGAAGAGTTTGCCGCCTTGAAGGATTTCGTCACCGATTTACGGTTTGACCGCGTTGGGGCGTTCACCTATTCCTACGAAGCCTCTACCCCATCAGGGTCACTACCGGGCCTGGTACCGGAAGCGGTGAAGATCGCCCGTCAGGGGGAATTGATGGAGCTGCAGCAGCACATTTCCCTGGCCAAGAACCAGCTGTTGGTGGGCAAGACGCTGCCGGTCCTGATCGAAGGGCACGGCGACAACATCAGTGTCGGCCGAACCTACCGGGACGCGCCGGAGATCGACGGGCTGGTGGTCATCCCGGGCGAACTACCCCTGGGCGAGATGGTGCCGATCAAAATCGACGGCGCCACGACCTATGATTTAACCGGTTCGCCGGCTGGGAACAACGGCCAATCGATTATCTTGGGCAGCGATTTCCTGGCCATTAAGGCCAGCTGAGCGAAAACGGACCGCGACGGCGCCGGCGGCCTTCGTCCGCATTGATTATGCCGGTTTGCTGAGTCAAAGATACAGCTATGTTTAAGACACGATTTGAGCGCTCCATTCTGATAATAGTGGTAACGCTGCTGGGAATCAGCTGGATCGAATACAGCCGGGAAGCAGTGAATGAGCCCGCTAGCTTCGATCTGGCAGAAGCGCCCCTGGTGGGGCACCTGGCTCCTGATTTCACCCTGGCCCTGCCTACAGGTGAACCTGTTACCCTAACCAATTTCGTGGATCGCAGCGGCGACTCGGGCCGGCCTGTGGTGCTCAATTTCTGGGCCAGCTGGTGCGGGCCCTGCCGGGTAGAGACGCCGGAGTTCCAACGAGCCAGCCTGAAATATTTGAACCGGGCGGCGTTCTTGGGCGTGAACCAGGGTGAATCAGCCGACGTGGTCACCGAATTCGGCATCAGTTTTGGCCTCAGCTACCCGCTGCTGGTGGACCAGAGCAGTGAGGTCAGCCGGCTGTACAATATCAACAGCCTGCCCACTACCGTCTTCATCGATCGCAAAGGGGTGGTGCGGGAGATGTTCTTCGGCGTACTCAGCCAGGCTACTCTAGAAGATCGGCTCAACAGGCTGCTGGAAGAAAACTAGATCGCTCCGACTGTCAATTCCCCTCAGTTCAGAGGGAGGTTACTAAGAACAGATGTATCCAACCATAAATCTCGGCCCGATGGTCTTCCCGACAGCGGGGCTGCTCTACATCGTGGGCGCCTGGATCAGCTTGAGCATGAGTGAACGAGCCGCCAAACGGCTGGGCCAAAATCCCGATGCTGTTTACGGCCTCAGCGCCACGGCTCTTTTCGTGGGCCTGGTAGGGGCACGTCTTTCCTTCGTCCTGCTCTTCTGGCCGGCGTTCAGCGAGAATCTGCTGGCGATCATTTGGCCGCTCAACAGCGGCTACAATTTGTGGGGCGGCCTATTCTTCGCCGCCGCGGCTGGCTTCTTTTACGGTCGTGCCAAGAGGCTAAGCGCATGGGCTGTTCTGGATGCTGTCATTCCTGGGATAATGAGCGGGCTCATATTCATCAGCCTGGCCGACTTTCTGGCCGGCCCCGGAT
>JAHEEY010000219.1 GCA_024640485.1 Chloroflexota bacterium
GTGTGAAGAGGCCAGGGTGTACAATTTCGCCTCGGTCTGCGTGAATCCCACCCACGTCCGCTTTGTGGCCAACGCGCTGCGCGGCACCAGGGTCAAGACTTGCGCGGTCATCGGATTCCCCCTGGGGGCAACGACCACGCACGACAAGATTTTGGAGGCCGAACAGGTAATCAAAGCTGGAGCCAATGAAGTCGACATGGTGATCAACATCGGGGCGTTGAAGGGCAAAGCGTACAGCTTTGTTGAGCAGCAGATCGCTGCGGTGGTCCAGGCGGCCCACAACCATCAAGCGCTCTGCAAAGTGATCATTGAGACTTCCTATCTGACCGAGGATGAAAAGGTGTTGGTGTGTGAGTTCGCGGCCCGCAGCCATGCCGATTTCGTCAAGACCTCAACCGGGTTCAGCGGCGGCGGAGCGACCGAATCGGACGTGTTTCTGATGCGAACCGTCGTCGGCCCGAAAATCGGCGTAAAGGCTTCTGGGGGCATCCGCAGTTATTCCGACGCGATTCGTATGATCAAGGCAGGCGCCAACAGGCTGGGCGCCAGCAGCGGCGAGAAAATTGTGGAGCAAGCGATGCATCCGGAAAAGGGTGAGGATGGCAGTTTTGGAGAGAGCCCGGATTACTAGGTTGGGACGAGAGGTCGGGAGTTCAAGCGTCCACGCACCCTTATTGTGAAGGCTGGTCTGCTTCAATGTTGACCGGAATTTGCAGAATGATGGGGACACACCAATCCAGACAGAGTCGTAACTCGTCCGTTGATTCTTTTTGAAAAGCCAACTATTGAAATTGCCAGGCACTGCTTGGCATAATCATCTACCTGAACAAGGGAGTCGAGTCCCTTCGCGCCCACCTTTCCCCCTTTTTGATGCAAATCAGCCCAAAGCCAGAACTAGCTCGCTAGAAGCAACGAGGGAAACTCACGTTCCGCTGCACGGTTCACTTCCGTTGGGATGTGGGTTCAAGCCGATCCGCTTCCCTTCTTCGCCCCACCTCACTCGCATACAAGCAGGATGGCACCCGTTGACGAGACCTGCTCGAGCGCACTATGGGGCAAGACCTTCTAGCGGCTTGTGTCATATTTCCCAATGTTTACTTTGTTTTCGGGATCGCTTACACTATCCGACAGCAATCAAATAAATGGAATTTCGTGGTTTTGGTAACCAGTTGAGTTGGGCGCAGCCCACTCCGTGCCGGAACAGCGCTGTGGCAAACACAGGAAGCCGCTGACAGCAAGTTAGCGGCTTTTTTGGTATCTGGTCGGATTAAAGGAAATCAACCATGAAAACGATTCACTCCTGTGCCTGCAAGGATTTTCAGATTGTGCTGGAAGGACTGCGGGGCGAGGGGACGGTCGCTAAGCTGTGCCGGCCGGTACAAGGAGATTGCTGCTGAGCGAGAACGCATCAAGCAGAAATCGTGGAAAGCCGCCGGTCACGGCAACGGAAAGCTGCAGGAGAGGCATTCGGACTGAGAGGCGAGCAATCTCATGCTTCAGGCTGCCAGCCATCTCACAATATTTGTCGACATACAGACATACTATTCAATCTATACATTAAAGGATTTGTGAAAATGGAAGTACCTTTGTCACCACTGGAGTTTGCGCGACGAGCCCGCAGATTGTACGCCGACCGTGAGGCGGTTGTAGATGGAGAACTGCGATTAACCTATGGGCAATTCTTCGATCGTTGTGATCGATGGTCCTCAGCATTGCAAGAGCTCGGCATTAGGCCGGGCGACCGAGTAGCCTATATCGCGCCCAACACCCATGCTCAGCTTGAATCATTCTATGCGGTGCCACAGATTGGAGCGATTGTCGTGCCGATCAACTATCGGCTCATTGCGGCAGACTTTGCCTACATTATCAACCACAGTGGCGCGCGGATTGTTTGCGCCCACAGCGATTATCTTGAAATTGTCGACAGCGTCCGCGCCGAATTGCCGCACGTCGAACAATTCGTGGCTCTGGAAGGGGCCAGAGAAGGTTGGCTTGATTATGAAGCGGCCCTAAACGCTGCTTCGACCAACTTTACGCGTCCGGCAATTGATGAACGGGACCTCATTTCTATCAATTACACCAGCGGCACGACAGCACGTCCTAAAGGGGTGATGATTACCCATCGCAATGCTTACTTGAACGCAGTGGGAACGCTTGCACATCATTCTTTAACACCCAAGGACCGCTATCTCTGGACGCTGCCGATGTTTCACGCCAATGGGTGGACTTTTGTTTGGATTATCACGGCACGGGGTGCAGCCCATATTTGTTTACGCAAAGTTGAGCCGCGCACTATCTTTGAACAGATTGAGAGTGAGCGTATCAGCATGTTTTGCGCTGCCCCAACGGTACTCATTGGCGTTGCCAATGCGCCTGACGAGCTGCGCCAAAATGTGCGCCAGGGCGTGCGCCTGCTCACAGCCGGCGCCCCGCCGGCGGCGGCCACCATCGAGCGTGTCGAGGGTGAGCTGGGATGGGAGCTGACCCAAGTTTATGGGTTAACAGAGACATCGCCATTTATCACCATTTGCGAAGAGCGCCCGGAACATCTCCAATTCTCGCCCCAAGAACGCGCGGTTATCAAGGCGCGACAAGGCGTTGAACTTATCACGTCCGGTGAACTCATCGTTATGGACACCAATGGTAATGAAGTGCCCCATGATGGCAAGACGATTGGCGAAATTACGGTACGCGGAAATGCGGTCATGAAAGGCTATTACAACGACCCTGAAGCCACGGCCGCTGCAATACGCGACGGTTGGTTCCATTCGGGCGATGCGGCTGTGGTGCATGATGATGGCTATATTGAAATTCGTGACCGCTTCAAAGATGTTATCATTAGCGGCGGTGAGAACATCTCCTCAGTGGAAGTTGAAGGTGTGCTGTTGCGTCACCCGGCTGTGCAGGAAGCGGCAGTCGTGGGTATGCCTCATAGGAAGTGGGGCGAATCGCCCCATGCTTTTGTGGTATTGCGCCCAGGTACAACGGCCGCTGAGGACGAGATGAAACAGTTTGTGCGCGATCGTATGGCGCATTTCAAGATACCGCAATGGGTAACATTTGTGGATGACCTGCCTAAAACGGCGACGGGAAAAGTTCAAAAGTATGTTTTACGAGGCAGAGACACATCGATCGCCAAGCAGTAACCGCCGCACAGGGGATGAATACGACTGAGTGCTAGGGTTGATCTGGGCGATATGGCATTACCCGGTGACTATTCTCTATACTCTGCCTGCCTTTCAGAATGTCACCGCACCGCAAATGATTACTATGAGAATCTTGGCGTTGGCAGGTCAGACCATGACTCTGATAGGGATGACGTTTATCTACGTTTGGTTGTGCAACCAAACTCGAAGCGTTTTCCTGCTAATCGGATTCCATGCCCTGGGCAACTTGTTCAGCTCTTTGATCAGATCCAGCCGAAAGGCAGGGACTGATTCACCCCCATCAGCACCAAAATCGAGGGCTGGCGTCCGCACGAATCCTCTGAGAACACACATTGCAAAGGCAACGGCTTTCTTCACGCCCACTCTTCCACTTTTGGATTAATTTGGAATCAAGGCTGTAGATTTCTAGCGGAGGCGGTTTATTGTGGGATGTCCTGTTGGGCCATCATCCTGAAGGCAGTCTGCGCTTGGGCCATATATTTCGCCGCCTCGTCGTGCTTGCCCATCACAGCGGACAGCTCACTTAGGTTATGGAGCGTGCGTCCGATTTGCCAATGTGTTTCGAGTCGTTGGAACAACTGCCAGCTCTCTTTTAGCCGATCTTCAGCCAGGGCGAAATCGTGATCCAGCCAATCAAGGATGGCCAGAGCACGAAGGGCAATTGCATGGTAAAGGTGATGATCCAAGGAAATCGAAATCTCGTCTGAACGTAAGGCGTATGCGGACAGAAGCTCCTTGTCTTTATGAATAGCTCCAATGTCGGCCAGCAGGACATATACCTCATGATCACCAACTGGTTTCCAACCGATGGAAGGTTTCTCGCTTGCGGCCTTGAGATGTTCTCTCACCTGGGCGAACTCGCCCCGACCCATCAGGGGGTAGCTCAGTCAGAAATGCTGATTACGTACCCATCGCTCAGGCGGGCCGGTAACTGAGACCATTATCCGGTAGGCTTCGTCTGTTAACGTTTCGGCCGCCTGGGACTCGCCGCGAAGAAAAAGCACGTTTGCCTGTAACGCATAAAAAAAGCAAGTGAGTACGCCCATGCGCTTCACCGTGAATTCGGCTTCCAACCGGTGGACTTTCGAATTGATGGCCCACATGTCATCCCAACGGTCCAGGCGAAATAGACAGGTTCCCTGACTGACCAGCGCATCCGCCTGGACCGAAATATCTCTGATCTGGCGGCCTAGGTTTTCGGCCTGGGTCAGGTATCCCAGCGCCTGGATATATTCGCCTACGTCATAGTGGGCCATGCCGGTCAGGAGCAATATGTTCGCCAGTTCTTTCAGGTCATTGAACTGTGACTCATGGCTGAGGGTTAATCGGAGCAGGCACACCTCAACCCGTTCGCGCATCTGGCCTTGTGCGCCGTGCACATTGGCCAGCGCTTCCAGAGCGCGAGAGAGTTCCAACGGACTACCGAGCACCTCAGCCATCTCAACAGCCGATCTGGCATACTGTTCGGCAGTATCCCAATCTACGTTTGGACGCATATACCAGGCATTCCGCGACAACGCCGCCAGAAGCCGCACCGTTTCGAGATTTTCCGCTTCCCCCTTAACGAGCAGTAGACCTGATTCCAGACAGGCTCGAGCAACCACAGACAGGCGCTGGCCATCAGCAAACTGGTTAATACTGTTTACGGTCTCGCCTATCTTGCGATTCAACCGAACAGCAGTCCAACGGTCTTTTTGCGGAAGAGCGTGCCAGACAATAAGGGCTTCTTGATAGACTGTGACCGCCTCTACGTTCTTTCCCATCAGGCGATAAACATCGGCCAGATCCTCCAGAACAGAGAGATGGAGGCCGGGCATACGAATCCCGACCAGCAGGTCCAAAACGCCGCGCAGCTGCTGTAGAGCGCTTTCGAATGCGTAAACACTCATGGCGTGCTTAGCAGCATCTTGGGCATATTGAATAGCCTTTAGCTGGTTGCCAGCGGCTGCATAATGGGAAGCCAGCCCATGGAGATCCGCGGGATCGTTGGCCTCCAGGTAACTGGCTATCCGTTGATGCTCACGCCGGCGGCGAAGCCCGCTGACTCTCTCGCGCAAGGTAAATGGAATCAATTGATGGCTAAAGGAAAGCATCACTTTGCCGGCGGCGGCGGTTTCAAGGATCAGGTGAGCGTGGATTGCCTCTTCAAGCAAACCGATCAGGGTTTCCGGCAGCAGGCCAGTGAGCTCACGAAGGGCGTCAACATCAAATTGGCGGCCGAGAAAGGCCGCTTGCTGTAATACTTGCCGACAGGGCGAGGAAAGGCGTTTGACGCGAGAGAGAATGAGTTCACGGATTGTCGCTGGAACAAAGACGGCCGTCTCACCAAGCCATCCGCGTGGCGGTCCAATCTCATAAACCCACCCTTCCTCAGAGAGATAGCGGCAAAACTCCTCGATGTAATAGGGATTGCCTTCGCTTTGCTCGTAAATCATGCCGGCGATGCCAGAAACTGGCCCATATTCCTCGTTATTTACTTCGTTGACCAGCATATCAACTACAAAATTCTGCGTCTGCTGCCGGTTAATGCCTGACAGCTGGATATGAGTCGGCGGGTGCTGCAGGCTGACGCCGGATGCGATTTCCTGGAGAACGGCGCTCGTCGCCAGATCTGTTTCTGTATCGCGGAATGTAATGGCGACGAGCAGCGGCAGCTTGGCAGCGCCTGCGCGCCGGACAAGGTATTGCAGAAGCTGCAAGCTGTCCACATCAGCCCAGTGCATATCTTCAAACATGAGCAGCAATGCTCTTTGCTGGGCATGGATCAGTCGTTCGCAAAACAAGAAGAAGCTGTCAAAAATGCGCTGCTGTTCGTATATGGGCCCTAGCCTGGGATTACTCGGTGCTGCCGGGAGCACTTCGCGGACATGCGGGGAGATCAGGCTCAGATCCGCCAGCACATAGGCGGGCAAATGCGAGGCGATATCTTCCAACTCGGGATGGCGCAGGCACTCCGCGATAATTTGGGCGACAGGGGCATAGGGTGGTCCGCCATTGGGGTGGCTCTCGCCCAGCAAAATGGTGGCTGCGGATTGGCTTAGTTGGTCTAGAAATTCACGAGCCAGATGGGACTTGCCAATGCCCGGTTCTCCACTGACGAGCAGCATCGCTGCACCAGAGTGCTGGACCTGCCGCCAGAGCGCATGCGCCTGGCCCAATTCTCGTTCGCGCCCAAAGGTTCTTTGGTGCATGGCGCGAGCTCGCTGGGGGACACCCTTTGACTGCGGAGCGGGTTTATGGAGCTCAACTGCTTTGCTGCTTGCCACCCCGAGGGCAACTGCTTCAGGATAAGCAGCCAGCGATCTCTTTTCATCAAGGTCCTGTGATGGCCTGTGGGGGGACTCCCGGCGACCGGCAATGGATTCATAGAGCTGCGTGATTTGCTCTTCTGGGGGCACGCCCAGCTCGCTCTCAAGTATTTTGCGGACCATCTGGTACTGCTGTAGGGCGCTGTTGGTGCGTCCCAGGGCAATGTACAGGCGCATGAGAAGCTCATGCGCTTTCTCTTCGAGGGGATCGAGTTGAATCCAGCGCTTGCCAAATTGGACAGCCGTTTCATACTCTCCCCTCTGCTGGTGGCATTCAATGAGCTGCCGCAGTGTCCCGGCCAGTTCCTGGCGAAGCGCTTCACCTTGATTCATCTGCCAGTCGTCAAATTCAGCCGAATCCTTTAACGAAAAGCCCTCCATGAATTCACCCTGAAATAACTCAACCGCGCGGACTAGCCATTGGAGAGCTTGATCCGGGCAATCAGGTGTGCTGTCCTGCACAAGGGAAGCCGCGTCCGCTACCAGCTTGCGGAATTCATGGACATCAAACCAGAAGCGATCTGTGCTGTCGTCGCGAAGAGCAATGGTGTTGCGATCCGTTTTCCACCAGTCGCCTGGCAGAGCACTTCTCAAGGAGGATAATACCCGGCGCAGAGCTGCGCGCCCGCGGACCTGGTCAAGATCGGGCCATAACAGACTGGCAAGTTTGTCACGGTGCTGGGTCCTGCCGGTCATGCAGAGGTAGGCCAGCAGAGCGATAGCTTTGTGCCGGTCAATTGGTGCAGGCAACCCGTTGCAGAGGATCTGTGGAGGACCCAACAGACAAAAACGATCCTTGTTTGACGTTGCAGAGTTAACCAGCCCAGTTGAATCCGTTATCAACGTATACCTTTCGCTGTCAAGGGTTGCCCATAGCGGAAGAATGGATGCGATACATTGTAGCATATCAAAAGAGTGATATGAAGTTATTAGGCCGGTGTTTCTTAATCTTGGTGTGGAAGGGGTTTCGTTTGGCGCGAAGGAATCGGCAGGCGCCATGAATTCAAGCGAGGCAAGCGGTTCAGAAGCAGCCGCTAGGGCCGGCCCCTGCGCTTGCCTCGCTTGAGCGATTTTCAGGCTGCCCGGTCAGACCGTCGCCATCCCATGTAGCCCGTGATTTATCGAAAGCGCACGACGGTCAACGGACTATCCAAGGGATCCTTGATTATGGCAGGGTCACAAACCTCTCAAGGTACGAGCGAGCGGAATCGGTGTCCAGGCGATAGGTTACATCGGTT
This sequence comes from Chloroflexota bacterium, assembly GCA_024640485.1. GTDB lineage: Bacteria > Chloroflexota > Anaerolineae > Promineifilales > Promineifilaceae > JAHEEY01. Next base: position 7,714 of record JAHEEY010000219.1, read on the forward strand.
GCCCTACAGGTAGGGTCGATTTGTGAGGTCAGTGAGACAATCGTATTGGTGTCCCCTAGAAAATGCGGAC
>JAHEEY010000220.1 GCA_024640485.1 Chloroflexota bacterium
GCCCTTCACAGGCGATGTGGCGCATGGTGGCCTGCCAGCTGTCGCGGGAGTCGGCGGTGGGGGCCAGATAGATCTCCACCCCTTTTGCGTACATGGCCATGCGGGCCATGGGCATATAGTTCTCCCAGCAGATGAGGCCGCCAACCTTGCCGTGGGGGGTGTCCAAGGCCGTCAAGGTGGATCCGTCCCCCTCGCCCCAGATGAGCCGTTCGGCGGCGGTGGGTTTGATCTTGCGGTGTTTGCCCAGCAGGCTGCCGTCGGCGCCGAAGTAGAGGGTGGTGCAGTAGAGGGTCCCCCGGCTGGAGTCGCTGTCCCGCTCGATGACCCCGATGGCTACGAAGGCGCCCGCTTCCCGAGCGGCACCGCCGATACGCTCAGTCACCGGGCCGGGGACGTCGACGCTGTTGGCCCAGTACCGCTCCCAGGTGAGCCGCCCGTCGGGGCTGCGGCTGCCCACCACGGTGCCAAAGCCGAGCCCCCGGGGATAGGCGGGGATGTACGCCTCCGGGAAAAGTATCAGCTCCGCGCCGCCGGCGGCTGCCTCAGCGATCAGCCGGCATGCCTTCTCGGTGGTAGCGTCCCGGTCAAACAAGATGGGGGCAGCCTGGACGACGGCGACATTTACCAGATGTGTCAGTGGACTCATCATCAGTTGCTCACCGAAGCGGCCCCTTTCTCGCCCACCAGATCGTGTTCGTAGAAACGGGAGAGGCGGAAGGGGTGGATCAGCTCCGGGGTCTTGTTGGTGGCGATCAGCTCGGCCATCCGCTTGCCGGATGAGGGGGTGGCTTTGAAGCCGTAGGTACCCCAGCCGACGTCGACTAGAAAGCCGTCCACCGGGGTGAACCCCATGATCGGGCTGTAGTCAGGGGTCATGTCGCACAGGCCGGCCCATTGGCGCATCAGCCGGGCATTGGCCAGGGAGGGGAACAGCTCCAGCATATGGCCGGCCAATCCTTCGGTGAACCCCAGGGAGCCGCGCATGGAGTATGAGGCAAAGGGGTCGACGCTGGCGCCCATAACCAGTTCGCCGCGATCGGACTGGCTGATGTAGACATGCAGGCTGCCGGAGACGATGATCACGTCCAGGAACGGCTTTAAGGGCTCAGTGACGCACGCCTGCAGCGGGAAGGTGGTCACCGGCAGTTTCACACCGGCCATCTCCGAGATGGTGGAACACCAGCCGGCGGTGGCGTTGAGGACGGTGCCGGCTTTGATATAGCCGCGATTGGTCTCCACGCCGCTGACCTTGCCCTTTTCCACCCGGATGCCGCTGACTTCGGTCAGCTGGTGGATCTCCGCCCCCATGCGGTCGGCATGGTGGGCGTACCCCCAGACCACGGCATCGTGGCGGATAACCCCACCGGGCGGGTGGAACAGGGCGGCTTGAATGGGGTGGCGGGGATTTTCGCTGACGTCCAGAGGCGGGCAGAGCGCTTTGAGCTGTTCCGGCCAGATGAGCCGGGAGTCGACCCCCTGCAGCCGGTTGACTTCAGCCCGGCGGCGCATGGTCCTGACGGCGCCGTCGGAATGGGCCAGGGTGAGATGCCCCCGCTTGCTGAACATGACGTTGTAGTCGAATTCCAGGGCCATCTGGTGATAGAGGCGCAAGCTCTCATCATAGAAGCGGACCCCTTCGGGGGTCAGGTAGTTGCTGCGCAGGATGGTGGTGTTGCGCCCGGAGCCGCCGGCGCCGATATACCGTTTTTCCAAGATGGCGACATCGGTGATGCCGTGCTCCTTGGCCAGGTAGTAGGCGCAGGCCAATCCATGGGCGCCGCCGCCGATGATGACCACATCGTACCGGTCTTTGAGGGGGTGCTGCCGCCACATACGGGGCGGCGGCTGGTTGCGGTTGAGCGCTTGGGAAATCAGTTTGAATGACATAGCTCTCCATCACCCTGCTGATGGTCGCGGCGCGACAATCAGCCAACTCCTGATTTATTCGACTGTCGCGAACAGTGCCGGTCAGGACGGCAGCAAGATGTTAAAGCGATCGCGGATCTGCGCATCCACCTCAGCAGGGATGGGCAGGGGTTTGTGTGCCGCCAACAGCTGCTTCGCTTTGCGGCGAGCCCGCTGGCGCATGTCCAGCCCCCCGTCGGCCTCCCAATCGGCCCGGCGCTGCCGGTCGCCGGTATGGGGGAAGTAATACTCCGTCTCCATCATCGACAGGCTCTGATCGGTGCCCAGGTAATGGCCTTCACCCCGGCAGACCGCTTCAATGACGTCGACCGAAAGGGTCTCATCGGTCACCTCAATCCCCCGGACCATGCGCATCACCGAGCCGTTGATGTCGTCGTCGATGACGTACTGCTCGTAGGCTACGGTGAGCATCGACTCCAGGAAGCCGGCGGAATGGTGGATGTAGTTTGCCCCGGAGAGTGCCGCCGCCAACCCGGTGATCCCTTTCTCGTACCCGGCCTGGATGTCGGGCAGCTTGGAATCGGTCAATCCGGAGGAGTTGTACACCGGCAGGTTGTAGAACTGCCCCAGCTGGGCCACGGCAGCGTGCATCATGGCAAATTCGGGGGCGCCGCCGATGAAATTGCCGGTGCGCAGGTCGGAAACGGAGGGGACGTAGCCCAAAATGACCGGCGCCCCTGGATTGACCAGCTGGGCATAGGTGATCCCGGAAAGCTCTTCGGCGTTGATCTGCACCAGGGTGCCGGCCAAAGCCGCCGGGCTGGTGGCTCCCGATTGGGGGGCGGAGGAAAGGATCACCGGCATCCCTTGCCGCAGAATCTCAGTGAGCACCTCCACCGTTTCCGTGGCGTAGCGCAGCGGGCTGACCGTCCAGCAGGCCACGAAGGAGATGAACGGGCGGCGGCGGAGCGTTTCCACATCCCCGGCGACGAGGGCGGCCATCTCCATCACCTGGCGCACCGATTCAACCGTAAAGCAGTTGCCGGTGACATGCTTGGTGGTGTTGGCGATGGAGGCGTAGAAGGTGTTGAGATCCAGATCCGCGGGGGGGATGTCGCGGGCCACGCAGGCGCGCAGGTAGAAATGGATGTTGTCCAGGGCATCGACCAGCCGGCCGATGTTGGCCACGTCGGCCAGGGTGCTTTCCCGCTCCAGACCGCTTTTCAGGTCCAGAACTTTGACGGCAGCGCCGCCGGTGCCCATGTAGACCCGGGCGCCGCCCAGGATCATGTCGTGGGTTGGCTGCCGGCCGGCCAGGAGCACCTGATTGGCCGCCTGGCCCAAAGCGTTGGTGACCATCTGCCGGGGGATATAAACCCGGTTATTGGCTTCATCGATTCGCGCTCCGGCCCGTTGGAAGATGTCGCGGCATTCCGAAGGCATCACTTCAATGCCCACCCGCTCCAGCACCTCCAGTGAGGCCTCATGGATCCGCTGGATGTCGGTTTCGCTTAGCGGCTTATAGCTGCCCCCTTCCATCCCAGGGGTGACAACCCGGGGCGGCCGCTGCTCTTTGGAACGGCGATGCCGGACTCGCTCTTTTTTTGCCATTTGATCCCCTCGCAAACCAGAATACGCCAGCGAATGATGCTCGCCGTATTCACATTACAATTGATCTCTACAATAGGGCGTGAATGGGGTGTTATGAGGCGCAATAATGCAGACAGGCACCATCAACATGGCACTGCCGGGGCTCTTGGTCCAACCCTCCTGGACCAGAACTGGGCGGCCGACGGTCATCATCAAGTTCCCCGCTCCGCCGGCGTTGAATGCTTCAAGACGGAACGATGGGCCGCAGCTAATCGAGTCAAAAGGCATATGGTCACCTGTGAAGATGCTCTCTGCGATCGATATTGCCTGTCAGAAGTCGGATTCTACGCCACATCCCGCTGATGTCAACCGTATTTCCATGGTTTGCGCTAGTTGGGCTGCCAGTTCGATGCCGCCAACGACTGATGTCCACCCCCTTTCATGCCCGGAATAAGAGGTTGAACATCCATGTTGCCTTCGTGAAAAAGGTTAGATATACTTGTGATATATCAGGTGGATGTCATGTTTTTCAAACCTGATTTAGGGGTCGCATCATTCGGCAGGCATGGTATGAACAATCCTTCTCTAAGCCATCAAGCGTACAGAAAGATCAAGCGGCAGATCGTCTCCCTGCAGCTCGCCCCGGGCTCCGTGATCGATGAGGCCCGGCTGCGAGAAGATCTCAATCTAGGGCGCACCCCGATCCGGGAGGCGCTGCTGCGCCTGTCTCTGGAGAAACTGGTGGTCATCGTCCCCCGCCGGGGGATGTTTGTCAGCGACATCGGGTTGACCTCTCTGCAGCAGCTGCTGGAGGTCCGGGTGGTGACCGAAGGGATGGCTGCCCGATACGCCGCCCAGCGGGGCACAGAAGCGCAGTGGCAGGAGATGCAGGAAATCCTGGACTCGGCGCTGGACGCTGAAGACGGGGTGGTCCCCAATGAGCTGCTGATGGAAATTGATGAAGCGTGCCACCAGATCATCTACGATGCCGCCGACAATGAATTCCTCACCGACATCCTGATTACCAACTACGCCCTCAGCCAGCGGCTGTGGCAGTATTTTCTCAACAAGATTCAATACATGCGATCGGCCATCATGGAGCACCAGCTCATCCTGGAAGCGCTGATCGCTCGCGATGACAGCCGGGCGGCCAGCTTGATGGAAAGACATATCAACACGTTTCAGGAAGAGTTACAATCGGTCATCCTTGGCAGTTACGAGCGCGTAACCAACTGACCGGTCTGACTTCTATTTACTTGCGGGCAGCGGTAAGATTGACGGAGCTTATTCTGGCCCCGAGACGCTTTCGAGCGATAACAGTAGTCGAGGCACCTTGATTTTCCGCGCTGCCTTTATTTGGTTCAATATAGGGAGAATTAGCTAATGGGAAGTCGTCGTGAACGGAAGCACGGCAGGCGGCGCGACGCGGAAGATCACGCGCCGGTTGAAACTGTGACCCGGGCCGTCCAGCCGTTGAACAGGCTGCCGGCCTACGAGTTTGCCCCTGAAGAAGTGCTGGCGAAAATCCATGATGTTTCCATGATGATTTTGTCGGAAGTAGGCATCGCCTTTCTCGACGAAGAGTCACAGGAAATCCTGAAAGCGCACGGCGCTGTGGTCAAGGATGATATCGCTACCTTTGACCCCGAGTTGGTCATGAAATATGTGTCGATGGCACCGGCGCAGTTCACCCAGCTGGCCCGCAACCCAGAGCAAAACGTGATCATCGGCGGCGATCACATCTGCTTTGCCCCGGTCTACGGGCCGCCCTTCGTCCTCGATCGGGAGCGCGGACGGCGAGAGGCCACCCTGAAGGATTTCCAGAATTTCGTCAAGCTGACCTACATGAGCCCCTACCTGCACCACTCTGGGGGCACGGTGGTGGAGCCGACCGATGAGCCGGTGCTGACCCGCCATCTGGATATGCTTTTCAGCCATATCAAATACAGCGACAAACCGTTCATGGGTTCGGTGATGTCGGGCGAAAACGCCGAAGACAGCGTCAAGATGGCGGAGATCGTCTTCGGGGCCGCTGAGATCCGGGAAAACCCGGCTTTGATCTCGCTGATCAATATCAGCAGCCCCCGGCAGCTGGATGACCGCATGCTGGCAGCGTTGAAGGTGTATGCCAAGGCGCGCCAGGCGACCATCATCACCCCCTTCCTGCTCTCCGGCGCCATGGCTCCCGCCGCGGTTGCCGGCACCGTCGCCCAGCTGAACGCGGAAGCGCTGGCGGGTATCGCCTTTGCCCAGATGGTCAATCCCGGCACGCCGGTGGTGTACGGCGCCTTCCAGGCCACCACCGACCTGCGCAGCGGCTCGCCGGTATTCGGCGGCCCGGAGAGCCAGCAGGCGCTGTATCTCAGCGCCCAACTGGCCCGGCGTTACGGCCTGCCCTTCCGCAGCGGCGGCGGGCTGGTCAGCAGCAAGATCCCCGATGCCCAGGCAGGGTACGAATCGGTGATGTCGATGCTGCCGGCGGTGATGGGCAAGGTCAATTTCGTCCTTCATGGCGCCGGCTGGCTGGAAAACGGCCTCTCTGCCGGCTACGAGAAGTTTATTCTGGACTGCGAACTGCTGGGCATGTACCACAAGTTCATGCAGGGAGTCGACTTCTCCGACCATGGGTTTGCCCTGGAATCGCTGCGGACCGTGCCCCCCGGCGGGCACCACCTGGGGACCGAACACACCATGGGGGTGTTCCGCACCGCTTTCTACACCGCCGAAGCGTTCGATTACAACTCAGCCGAGCAGTGGGCTGAGGAAGGCTCCAAGGACGCGTACGTGCGTGCCACCAAGACGTACAAGGAGCTGCTGAAGAATTATCAACCCCCCGCACTCGATGCGGATGTTGAACAGCGTCTGCGCGACTTCATGGCGCAGCGAAAAGAATCGTTGAGTCGTTAATCAGGAAGAGTTAAGGAGTTCTATCATGAGTTCAATGCCAAAACAGGCGAAGGTCGTGATTATTGGCGCCGGAATCGTGGGCAACAGCCTCGCGTATCACCTGGCGAAACTGGGCTGGACCGATATGGTCCTCTTGGACAAGGGCCCGCTGCCCAATCCCGGAGGCTCCACAGGCCATGCTTCCAATTTCATTTTCCTCACCGACCATTCCAAAGAAATGGCCTTGCTGACCATGGACAGCGTGGTTCAGTATAAAGAGCTGGGCGTTTTCACCCAGTGCGGCGGTATCGAAGTGGCCCGCACCGAAGCGCGTATGGAAGAGCTGCGCCGCCGGATGGCCTCCTCCAACGCTTGGGGTATCGAGTCCTATCTGAAGACCCCCGCGGAAATCAAGGAGCTGGTCCCCTACATCGAAGAAGACGTGATCATCGGCGGTTTCTACACCCCCGGCGTCGGTGTGGTTGACTCTCTGCGTGCCGGCACCATCATGCGCGAAAGAGCCCAGGAAATGGGCGCGCTGCAGGTGTTCGCCAATACCGAAATCCACGACATCTTCACCGAAGACGGCGTGGTCACCGGCGTTTCCACTGACAAGGGCGACATCGCCTGCGAATACGTGGTCATCGCCACCGGCTGCTGGAGCCCCCGCCTGGCGGAAATGGCCGGCGCCACCATCCCGTTGACCCCGGCTGTCCACCAGATGATCAGTGTCGGCCCGGTGCCGCTGTTCGAGAGCACCGTCGGCGAAATCGAGTACCCCATCGTCCGCGATATGGACACCAACATGTACGAGCGCCAGAACGGCAACGACATGGAAGTCGGCTCCTACGCTCACCGGGCGATCCTGATGGACGCGGACGAAATCCCCTCCATCGAAGAATCGGCCCTCTCCCCCACCGAACTGCCCTTCACCGAAGAAGATTTCGATCTGCAGATGGAGCAGTCGTTGGAATTGATTCCTTCCATTTTGGCTGACGAAGGGGTCGGCATCCGCCACGCCATCAACGGCCTGCTCTCGCTGACCGCCGACGGCATGCCCTGCATCGGCGAGACCGTGGAAGTGAAGAAACTGTGGTCCTGCGCCGCTATCTGGATCAAGGAAGCGCCAGGCTTCGCCAAAGCGGTGGCCGAATTGATGACCCACGGCGCCTCGGAAATCGACGTGCACGCCTCTGACATCGCCCGCTTCTACGACTACGCCCGCACCCCCACCCATATCAAGGCCCGTACCACTGAAGGGTTCAACAAGACCTACGGCATCGTCCACCCCCGCGAGCAGTGGGAGTCCAACCGTGACGTCCGCCGCAGCCCGTTCTACCCCCGGCAGAAAGCTTTGGGCGCCGTCTTCTTCGAGACGGTCGGCTGGGAACGTCCCCAATGGTACGAATCCAACCAGCCGTTGATCGCTGAGTA
>JAHEEY010000221.1 GCA_024640485.1 Chloroflexota bacterium
TTGACCATCACCTCAACCACCGCAGCCGGCAATGGCACAGTGAGCATATCCGCCGACGGCAGCAGCCTCAACTACATGCCGGCAGCGGATTACAATGGCACTGACAGCTTCGGCTACACTATCTCCGACAGCAGCGGCGGCGTAGCTACGGCGACCGTTAAGGTGAATGTCACCCCGGTCAATGACCAACCAGTGGCTGGATCGAATTCAGCCGCGATGATGGAAGACGGAGGTAGCTTAACCATCGACGTCCTGGCTAATGATAGTGACATCGACGGTGACAGGCTGACCATTACCATGGTCAGCCTGGGGGACAGTCACGGCACCGTAGCTATCGCCGCAGACGGTTCTACCCTCAGCTACACACCGGCAGCCAACTACAACGGCAGCGAGAGCTTCAGCTACACCATCGAAGACGGCAACGGCGGCACCGCTACGGCGACAGTCGCAGTCAATGTCCTGCCAGTCAACGACGCACCGGTACTCGACTCCTTGGCGGCCTTCACACTGGCGGAAGGCGCCAGTGTCAGTATCAACCTGGACGAATTGGTCACCGATGTGGAAAGCAGCGACGCCTCTATCAGCTGGCAGGCGGCCGTCTCCGATAATTCCGGGGCCTCGGTCACCATCGACCCGGTGACTCGTGTCGCCACTGTGACCGGGCTAGACGGCCCAGCCACGTTGTCATTGAACTTGACAGCCACCGACAGCGGCGATCCTGTTGGCTGCGAAGGGTTGCCCCTCTGCAGCGGCCCCTTGAGCAGCTCGCAATACGTCGAGATCACCGTGTCCAACACCGCGCCTGACGACACAGTCATTGACGGCGATCTGCCGCCGATCGCCATCGGGGAGACCTTCACCCTGACAGCGACCTTTACCGATCCTGGCGGCGCAGATACCTACACCGCCAACTGGGATTGGAGCAGCAGCGCCAGCTCTGACGGATTGGTCATCCAGGAAGGGGACCAGGTCTCTGTCCTGGGCGTTCACGCCTACACTGAGCCGGGAGTTTACTCCATCAAATTGACAGTGACCGACGAAGACGGTATTGCCACCGAAACCTGGTACGAATACATCGTGGTTTACGATCCCGACGGCAACTTCACCACCGGCAGCGGATGGTTCCGTTCTCCGGCAGGCGCTTGCAGCGTCGCTTTCTGCGGCACAGATAACGGCGGGCGTGCTAACTTCGGCTACAACTCCAAGTACCTCAAGGGGGCCAACGTCCCCACCGGTGAAACACAATTCCAGTTCAAGTCGGGCGGCATCACTTTCCACTCCACCGACTACCAGTGGCTGGTGGTCAGCGGCTCCAGAGCCCAATTCAAAGGGACCGGCACCATAAACGGCGAGGGTGTCTACAAATTCTTCATCACCGCCATGGACTCGGATGTCAACCTTAATGACAGCAATGCAGAGGATACGTTCCGGATACGGATCTGGAGCGAAGATGCTAGCGGCGCTGAAACAGTTGTGTACGACAATCAGAGAGGCGCCAGCCTGGGAGCCGATGCCACTACCGCCTTGATCAGTGGGGATATCAAGATACAGTCCAACAACAACTAATGGCGGGATCCGTCACGGGAGCCACCTAGTGAATCATTGGCTAGAAGGAGTTCAGATGAACTCCTTCTAGCCTTGTGCATGAGTAAATAGGATGGAATTACCAACAGCCTACATTCCAATAGATCGGAGACACGCAATTGCCGAGGGTATTTCGCTGCCTGAACGAACCACGGGCGCGGCGCTGTTTGCTGACATTTCCGGCTTCACCCCCTTAACCGAAGCATTGGAACGGGAATTGGGCCCGAAACGGGGCGCCGAAGAGCTGACCATCCACCTGAACCGGGTCTATACAGCGCTCATCGCTGAAGTACACCGGCTGGGCGGCAGCGTCATCGGCTTCAGCGGCGACGCCATCACCTGCTGGTTCGATGGGGATGACAGCCGGCGGGCAACCGTCTGCGGGCTGGCGATGCAGCAAGCGATGGCGCAGTTCGCCCAGGTGAAGACAGCCTCAGGCGGCATCGTCTCTTTGGGTATGAAAGCGGCCGTTGCCGCAGGTGATGTCCGCCGCATGGTGGTCGGTGATCCCGCCTATGTGCTGGTAGACACCATGGCCGGGAAGACTCTGGAGAATCTGGCCGCCGCTGAGAAATACGCCGAGCGAGGCGATGTGGTCCTTGACCCGGCAGCGGCGGCGGCGCTGGAAGGCTATCTAGAGGTCACGGAGTGGCACAGTTCAGAGAAATACCCCGACCGATTCGCGGTGGTGACCCGATTGAACCTGGAAGTGCCCGACATGCCCTGGCCTGAGCTGGCGGCGGATGCCATAAGCCGTGAACAGCAGAGCACCTGGCTGCTGCCGGCGGTTGACCGCCGATTGGCCAGCGGGCAAGGGGCTTTTCTGGCGGAACTGAGGCCGGCGGCGGCGCTCTTTGTCCGCTTCAGCGGCATCAACTTCGATGAAGATCCAGAAGCGCCGCAGAAACTGGACCTATTTATCCGCGGGGTAGAGGAGATCCTGGCCCGCTACGAAGGCAGCCTGCTTCAGCTGACTATCGGGGATAAAGGCAGCTACCTTTATGCCGCCTTTGGGGCGCCGGTGGCCCACGAAGATGACGCCATTCGTGCCGGCGCCAGCGCTTTGGAGCTGCAAGCGTTTGCGGCCCGGCTGGATTACCTGGACGAACCTCAAATGGGCATCACCTATGGCAGAATGCGTACCGGCGCCTACGGCAGTCAAAGCCGGCGCACCTACGGCGTCCTGGGTGACAATGTCAATTTGTCCGCCCGGTTGATGAGCGCCGCCCAGCCGGGGCAGATATTTGTCAGTGAGCGCGCCCGGCAGGACATGGGCGCTTTGTTCGACTGGCAGCAGATGGACAATATCATGGTCAAAGGCAAGAGCGAACCGGTTTCGCTGTCTGCCCTGAAAGGGTACGCCACCGACAGGCTGGGCACCACCCATCTGCCTAAGTACGCCCTGCCGATGGTGGGCCGGCAGGCGGAGCACGCCTTGATCAGCGAGAAGCTGGCTTTGACCGCTCAGGGGCGCGGGCAGATTGTAGGCATTTCTGCCGAGGCTGGGTTGGGCAAATCCCGATTAGCCGCGGAGATGATGTCCAAGGGCAGCGCGGAATTGAACTTCCTGGCATACGCCGGCGAATGCCAATCGTATGGCTCCAACCGCAGCTACCTGGTATGGCAGGATATCTGGCGCAACATTTTCATGCTGGATGCTTCCACCAGCATGGCGCAGCAGATTGAGCATTTGCGAGGGACGCTGAAGCAGATCAACCCCAAGATGGTCAAGCGGATGCCGCTGCTGGGGTCGATGCTCAATCTAGCTATCCCAGACAATGAGCTGACCGCTTCGCTGACCGCGAAGCTGCGAAAATCGGCGCTGGAATCGATGCTGGTTGACTGCCTGCGCTACCGCTCCCAGCAGCAGCCGCTGATTATCATGCTGGATGACTGCCATTGGATCGATGAACTCTCTCATGATCTCCTGGAGGTTATCGCCCGGGCAATCTACAATCTACCGGTTATGCTGCTGGCACTGTACCGGCAGCCGGACGGCTCAGGCCAAGGGGTGCTGCGGCTTTCGCAGTTCAGCTATTTCAGCGAGATCAAGCTTACCGACTTCACTGTTGATGAAGCACGGCAGTTGATCGCCCTCAAGTTGGTGAAGTATTTCGGGGATCAAGTGGAAGCACCGGAAGCGTTCGTGACCGAAATCTCCAAACGATCTGCCGGTAATCCCTTCTACATCGAAGAGATCATCAACTACCTCAATACCTTAGGCGTCGACCCTCATGACACCAAGGCGCTGCAATCGGTGGACCTGCCAGCCAGCATCTACAGCCTTATCCTCAGCCGCATCGATCAGCTCACCGAAAAGCAGCAGAGCACTATCCGGATAGCCAGTGTCATCGGCAGGCTGTTTAGGGCTGCCACCATTTGGGGAGGCTTCCCCGATCTGGGGGAATCGGAGCAGATAAACCATGATCTGCAGGCGCTGGCGGCAGCGGATTTGACGCCGATGGATGCGCCAGAACCCGAATCTACCTACATTTTCAAGCATGTACTAACTCAGGAAATCGCCTACGAGAGCTTGCTGTATGCTACCCGAGCGATGCTGCACAACCAGATAGGCCTTTACCTGGAGTCGACTCTTGCCGGCAGCCTGGATCGACAGGTCACCCTGTTAGCTCATCATTTCGAGCACAGCGATAACGAAGAGAAGAAGCGAGAATATCTGCTGAAAGCGGGCGATCTCTCTCAGTCGGAGTACGCCAACAGCGCCGCTATCGACTATTACCGCAAAGCGCTGCCGCTGCTGCCGGAGCCGGAACAGGCAAGAGTGAAACTGAAGATCGGCAAGGTCTATGACACCATAGGCAACTTCAGTGAGGCCGAGGAACTTTTCCGACAGGCGTTGGCCATGGCCGAGGCCCAAGGGGATCCGTCGCTCCAGGCCAGCTGCCAGATCGGTATCGGCGAGATCCATCGCAAGCAGAGCAAGTACGCCGAATCGGGCCAGATGTTCGAACTGGCACGGCAGGTCTGCACGGCATCGAATGATTTGTCCGGACTGGCCAAATCCCTGGTTTGCTCAGGCTCTTTGGCGTTGTATCAGGGAGATTATGAATCTGCCAACAACTACTACACCCAGAGCCTTGCCATCAGGCGGCAGCTCAACCAGCGGGCTGATGAAGCGAACTTGCTCAACAATATGGCCATCGTGGCGGCCAATCAAGGGGCATTCGATGAAGCCAGCGCCATTTTCATGCAAAGCCTGGAAATCAGGCGGCAGCTTGAGGATCGCTGGCATATCGCCAATTCCCTCAGCAATCTGGGCCAGCTGGCCCAGCTGCAGGGAAAGTATGAGGAAGCACGAGAATTTCTGGAAGAAGCGGTGGCCATTCATCAGGAAACAGGTGACAAATGGATGATGGGAAACGCGATCAACAACCTGGCCAATGTATACCGTGACCAGCAGATTTTCGATCGCGCCCTACAGCTTTACCAAGAGTCCACCACCCTGAATCATGATATGGGTGATAAATGGGCCCTGGCTCACCTGCTGGAAGATATCGGCAGCCTGGTAGCGATGCAAGGCGAAGCACGCCGGGCCCTGCAGCTCAGCGGAGCCGCCTCCAGAGTGCGCCAGCAGATTGGCGCCCCGTTATCGCCGGCAGATCAAAACAAGCTGGATCAAAAGCTGGTCAAGGCCAGAGAAACTTTAGGAGATGACGCCCCGCAGGTGTGGCAGGTTGGCCTATCCATGGAGTTGGAAGAGGCGATCGAAATAGCACTCTCAATTGTTTAAACACACGGCATGCTGGGAACCTGCGGTCGATCCTAACTTTCGTTCATGTCGAAGAATGGGCACAAAGCAGCCAGCACGGCTGGATGTCTCGACAGTTCTGTAGATGGCTAGGGAATCGGCGCATGAGCTCTCCATTAACAGACACGGAAAGCACAGAGACATTCCCATCGTGGTTTTATAATATATGTGGACACTGACCAGCAGTCCTACATCGTTCAAAGGATTAGACGTGGCTCAACCCGAATACCGTGGCGCTATTGCATACGCCATAAATTATCTGAGAGAAGAACTGCCCCCAATCATGTATTATCACAATCTGTGGCATACTGAAGAAGGGGTAATGCCGGCAGCGGTCCGGCTGGGACAGTTGAGCGGCTGCAATGAAGATGAAATCGCCTTGTTGGAGCTGGGCGCCGCCTTTCATGATCTCGGTATGGCCCAGCGCCAGATCGGGCATGAAATTATCGCTGCCCGCATCGCCGCTCAAGCACTGCCGGAATTCGGGATCCCTTCCGAACAGATTGAGACGATCATGGGGATGATCCTGGCCACCCGCCTACCCCAGACTCCACGCACTTTTCTGGAGCAGATCGTGGCAGACGCGGATCTCGACGTTCTGGGCAGAGAAGATTTCTTTTCACGGGGAGAGATGCTGCGGCAGGAACAGATCGCTTTAGGGATTGAACTGCCATGGTTGGAATGGCAGGCGAGTCAGCTGAGCTTCCTGAAGCAGCACACCTATTTCACACCAGCGGCCAAATCTCTGAGAGATGCAAGCAAACAAGAACATATCGACATCCTCGAAGAAACGATCCGCCAGGGAGTGCCGGTAGCAGCCTCACAGGTCTATGAAGAGTAGGTATAAGCAGTCGTCACGCAAGTGTACGCGGACCTTGTGCTAGACCGTTCCACATCAGAGCAGAATGTTGATAATAGCGATATGCCAGGGGGCATGTCGCTTTTTACTTCCTAGCAGCCGCAGTGCCGCGGCTAATGCCAGTCGCGACAAATCACTGTCCCCTTCTGCCCAAAGAAATGAGAGCTTCAGATGCACCTTGCCCTTGTGTCCCCCAACGCCCCACTCTATGCCGCAAGCAGTCTCCATATTTTCATCGAATCAATTTTTCATTTTTGATTTGACATTTCTCTAATCATATTATACACTTTCGCTTAGATATTATTCAAATCGATAGGGTGCGAGGGTAGAGATGAGTACAGCAGACGCCAAAGGGCTGAAACAGATGCGGAATTACGCAAAAGTGTTCGACGGCATCATCACTAATCAAAAGATAGACGATGTAGACAAGCTGAAGAAGATGTTCAACTACACCAGCCGGCAGTTCATTGAACAGAGCCAGCGGGAAGCAGAATTGAGCCGGGCTATGGGGGACGAAGCGTCTCACCAGCAAGAACAGGTCCGCGCAGGGGCCATGGAAGCTGCCCGAGAGATGTTTGAACATTGCTACCGGTATTTAACCGGAGACCGGGGAAGGAATATTTGGGATGAGTAAAGATAAATACGAAGAGAATCTGGAATCAAGAGCGCGGCTGTTCAAAGCGTTGGGACACCCCGTACGGCTGCTGATCATCAATCTGGTCCGTGACAATGCCAAGCATGTAGAAGAGCTGGCGGCTATCCTGAGCCTCAAGCCGGCGACCATCTCCCACCATCTCTCACAGCTGACCGCTGCCGGGATATTGCAGTCGGAGAAAGATCAATATTATCAGATGTATTCTTTGACAGGAGCGATTTTGATGAAGAGTATCGATGAAGTAGTGAAACTGCCCCAGGCGGGGCTGACAGCCTCGGTAGCCGAAGATGCCTACCGGGAAAAAGTATTGAAGACATTTCTCAAGCACGGCAGGTTGATTAAACTGCCGGCGCAGCAGAAGAAATTTCAGGTGATCCTGAGCAAGCTGTTGGAAGAGTTCGAGCCGGATCAAGAGTACACTGAACGGGAAGTGAACCAGATCTTGCTGGAGTTCCACGATGACGTGGCCAGCCTGCGCCGGGGCATGATCGAATATGATATGATGACCCGGGCCAAAGGGATCTACCGGCGGCCGGCGGGATAGAAGCTCACCCGGCTAACAACCTTGAATCCAGCCAGACGCGGGCTGGCCTGGCAGCATGATGCTCCTGGCCAGCCCGTTTTTTGCGGCCCATCGCGGAAATCAGGAGCTGCCGGCAGATTTTCGGAGATGACTCTCAGAAATTGGCACTGGCTTTCGGCGTGGGTGCGGACAATTAGTTGCAGCGCGCTCTATGAATCAAGGGTTATTTGTCTCTTAGATTCCCCAGCGGCCTCGATCCAGGATTTGGTCGCTGCCTTGACGGGTACGGGGTTGGTAACCCGGCAGCGGCAGAACCCGCTGGTGCAGGGTATCGATGATCCACGCTTTCTGGGGGAAGAACATCTCCTCCATCTCAGCCGGCGG
>JAHEEY010000222.1 GCA_024640485.1 Chloroflexota bacterium
CTTCCCTGGGACTGGTGCGGCGGCGCAGCAGCCGGTAAGGAATGCCAGCGTCCTTCAGGGATTGAGTCAAGCTGTAGCGAAGCACGCCGTCCAAATAGGGGGTAATAATGGCGACTTCACCTGGCGGGATTCCCTGCTCGGCGATCAGATTGCGCAGCGTGCGGACCAGCTTTTGAATCATCTCCCGTCGGTAACGCCCATCGACAATATCCAGGATCCCATGCTCCGCGCCCACGGTTGACTTCTTGGTCGCTGATAGGAAATTCTCCACCATGTTGGCCAGTTGGGTCATTTCCGGCGGTGCCAGAAAACGGTGGTCGAACTCAATTACGGTATGACAGAGGGATCGGAAACTGCTGGCCCCCAAAGGGTCAGCGGCGAGGAAGCGCTTGTAACCGCCGCCCGCATCAAAGGCGATGGCACAGCTCTGCACTGCCGGTATCAAGCTGTGAATGAAGTTTTGCCCGGCGGGGGTCTGCTCTTCGACGTTGTCAACGATGAGGTGCCGGAACCGCTCGCTGAAGTATCGGGAGAACTCCGGGTGCTGTACCAGTTGGGTATCAAAGGTCTCTACCATCAAGGAGAGATCCAGTAGGCTGTTCTCAAGACAGATACGGCGAAAAGCGTGGGCCGCCTTGGCAGAATCGTTGAGGTGGCGCAGTTGATCCGGTTCCCCGGCCCAGGTGGAGATCTGACGTCGCGCCGCCTGCTCCAGGGAGAGGCTGTTCAGCGCGGCCCGGTTGAGGGTGTCCAACAGCTGGCTGACGATTTGCTGCGGGCGGAGCCGTAGATCGGCAAAGGCACCCTGGCTGAGCATTGGGGTGATGATGCGCCACATCAATAGCTGGGCCAGATCGTAGCTGAGGAAGGTAGGCGGCTGGTAAGGGTGCTGGAAACCGGCAGGGCGAGCGACCAGGGGCCAGAATAGAGACACCATCTCTTTGGTCAAGTCGCTGAAGCTGCTGATCTTCAAGTCGGCATAAGGGCCCTGGCCTGAGTCATGGAGGGTGTCCAGGAACTGGTGGCGGTGTTCCGGCTCGGCGACAATAACCAAAATCGTGTAGGCGGGCTCGCCATCTGCCAGCAGCTGCAGCAGTCGGTGCTGCAGGGCGGTGCTCTTGCCCGTACCTGCCGGGCCTAGCAAGAAGCTGCTGCGCTCAGCCATGATTGCCGATGCTTGAGTTGAGGTGAATTCAGCCATAAGAAAGAGGCAGCCGCCAAACGCATGCGGGGCTGAGCGGCTCTGTTGGGTGAGGCCTGACGCTCAGTTGAAATTAAGCCTGACGAAAACGGAGGTGTACCGCGCCTAGATGTATCTCGTCTCCATTCAGAAGCTGGATGCCGTATTCCGGCACCTGCTGTTCGTTCACATAGGTGCCGCTGGTACTGCCTTCATCGAAAATACGGTAGTGGCTGCCTTCCAGCATCAGGCTGGCATGTGTCCGTGAGACAGTGATGTCGTCTTCAAAGGAGATGTCAGTTTGAACCGGCGACCGGCCGATGCGCAGGTGGGTGCGGCTTAGTGGGAAGTTGGCTGGTACCAGCGAGACCGATCCCAATACCTCCAGATAGGCCACCACCGGCCGATCCTCCGGTTCCTCGAATTCTTCGACCGGCGTGTAAGGCGGCATTGGTGGCAAATTGCCCGGCATGGCGTTCTCCACGTGCTGCTGCGCCCGCCCACGGGGAATGCGCTGAGAAAGGAGCGCGAACCACCCTTGACGCCAGCTGAAGAAGCCCAGGCCGCCCACTACGCCGATTATCAGCAGCCATAGGAAGACCCGCCCGACGATACGCCCGAAATTGTTGACCGGTTTCAGCTCCTCAGGTATCGATTTGGATCCTTCCATGATGGTCAGCAGAATGACCGGGCTGGTCACCCGCATCTCCTGTTCATCGAGAATGGAAATTTGAAGCGCGTTGTCGCCGTAAAATAGATTGCTCAGTTCCACTTCAAACGAAGCGATGCTTTCCAATGGGATGCTTTGGGGTGTTTGATTAACGATCAACTGGGCAGCTGTCAGCTGTCTTTCAACCCCGTCCAACCAGCTGATGGTGGTGGAAAGCCGCAGTTTCACCGGGTTCTCTAGATTGGGCAGCGTCAGCACGCGGCTTTCCGGGGGCAGGTTGAGCGAGACGGAGGGGGTGTTGTCGGCGATAGTGACGGTGCTTTCCGCCTTGACGGAGGGCGAGCCGGTCAAGCTCACTTCAATCGGGAAGGTCCCCCCAGCGATGTCAGCGATAGTGTACTGGATGCGGGATTGATCGCGGAAGCTGGCGATGCGGCTCCATAACTGCGGTAGATTCGGGCTGTTCTCCAACCAGACCGATATTCCGCGAGAGCCAGCCGCGACTTCTTCTAGATAATCTTGCCCGTGCTTCTGGCTGGCAGATGACAGATCTTGATTGTTGAGCCAGACGGTGTGGATGGGAACCCCTAGATCTTCTGCCCGCGCAGCCACTTCTTCCGGCTCATATCGGGTGCTGACGGCATCGGTGCCGTCGGTAATAACTACTAGGGATGAGGCCATGGCTGGGTCGGGTTTCAATTCATTTATCTGGTTGAGCACGCCCATGGTGCTGTCAATCAGCGCCGTTGCGCCGCTGGCCGCGGCTAAAGGGGCTGAGAACAGATTGCGAACGCCATGGTAAAAAGTGTTGGGGGCCAGCAGTTCGATGGCAGCCGTTTCCCCTACCTGATAAACGGCGACATAATCGACCTGCTCCATCATCGTCGGCGAACTGGCGAACTGGATAATCGCGTCCTGCAGCGCAGGAAACTGTTGCGAAACTCCGTTTGGAATATCTATTAGGAAGAGGGTGAACGTTCCAGAAGTGTGACTGCCCGTCTTTCCAACAGCGCCCGCGGGGGAGCCGTTGTGCCGCACCGATAGATTGTCCTGGCTGAAATCTATGGCATTCCCCTGCGCATCCATACCATAAATATCTAGGACAACGGTCGGCGGTGTGCTGGCGTCAACATTAGTGATGAACAACCGCGGTGATGGTTCCTGCGCGAAGGTGGTTGACCCTGCCAGCCACCAAAACAGGCATAGACTCAACAAACAGACCGTGAATAAACGCCGTATCTTGTCGTGCATAGTCCCGAGTTCCTTTGGCTATTGGTACCGTGTTATAATAACAAACCGAGCAGTGAAAGTAAACATAAAGATTGTCTTTAGTGCTGGGAATCACCCCTTCATGCCCTTAGCCATCACTTGTCTGGGGTTTGGTCTGGGAACGATACAGTCATTCTCTACCCGTGAAGCCGCCATGGGCGGCAGATCCCAATTATCAAAATGCGCAGACGCACCCTCTCCTATATTTGGGCACTCCTGATTATCATCCTGAGCTTCGGAGCGACCGTTCTGGCTCAAGGGGATGATTGGCTGCTGCGGGTCACCTCGCTGGATATATCCGAATTCCCTTGGGTGCGATTAACCCTGATTTCGGCGGACAGCGAAAGTGGGCCGCTGGCAGATCTGGCAGGCCTCAGCCTGCGGGAGAATGGGATCCCCATCGGCGACTTGACTTTGGCGAATGTCACTGTCGGTGTGGATGTCATTTTCATCCTTGACGCCAACGACAGCTATGATGAAGTAGATGATGCCAGCGGCTTGAGCCGGCAGGAGAAGGCGGCGGAAAGCATTCGCCGGTACGCGCTCCGCTACATGGGTGATGAAGATCGGGTAACCATTGTGGTGCCGGATGGTGATGGCGCCAAATTGCTGATTGATCAGGAGGGCCGGCCCGCGGCAGTGGTCGATGCTGTCGCCGGCTACGCGCCGGAAACGCTCAGCCCGACGCCGCTGAATGAGATGCTGCTGCTGGCCTTGGCGCATGCCGCTGATAGATATGATCTGGGCAGGTTTCAGGCGGTAATGCTTTTCAGCGATGGTGCTGAACTGAGCCGGCAGCTCTCGTTTTCTACTCTAGTGGAGCAGGCGCGGCGAATTGATCTGCCGTTTTTCACGGCCATTCTTGGGCAGCGGGCAGATCCCAATGAGATCGAAAACGTGGCCCGGCTCTACGAACCTACACGGGCGGCCTACGTGCACCTTCAAGATCCCAACGGCGCCGATCCAATTTATGCCATCTGGGGCCGGCAGCGCAGCCAGCTTCAAATCAGCTACCGGTCGCTGCAGTCCAGCAGCGGCACTTATCCGGTGACGGTGAGCCTTGGCCCAGCGCGGGCGACGACGTCCTATGATCTGGCATTTGCCCCGCCGGAGGTGTTCATCAAGATGGAGGGCGAGCTGATTCGCCGGATCGGCCAGAGCCCCGAGGCGCCGTTGGATTCGCTGGAGCCAGTGACTGTTCCCATGCCGTTTGCCATCCAGTGGCCTGATGGTCACCCACGTCAGCTGATATCGGCATCCATGTGGGTGAATGATCAGCCACATGGGCAGGCGCTTCCGGTTCAGCTGAATGATCTGGGCGAAGGGACGGTCGCCTGGGATATCCGTCTGCTGGATGCCGGTACCTATATGCTGCATCTACAGGTCACTGACGAGATGGGGCTGATCGCGGCAGCAGATCCGGTGCCGGTAACCATTGCTATCGAACGTCCGGCACCGCCGCCAACCCCGGTCGTGGTGCCAACGGCTGCCCCTGAGCCAGGGCCTGCCAGCGATCTGTTATCTTCGCTGCTGGTTGATTGGCGACGCCCGGCAGCAGCGGCTGCCGTGGTCGCCGCTGTCACCCTGCTGCTTGCCGCCCTGCGCCGCCGGCGGGGTGTGGTGGCGCCTGAGGAAGAAAGGAATTTCCAGGCCCAATGGCCGGCGGACGCTGCCGCGGCGCCGGAAGAGCCGGCCCAACCGGCAGCCTACACCGCCTTTCTGGAAGAGATCGTCGATGAAACCGGAGAGCGCTTGCTGTTCCCCCTGCTTGGAGAAAATGTGGCCATTGGCAGAGACCGCCGGGTATCTAATATCGTCCTGGAGGATACGACCGTTGGCTACCTGCATGCCCGCATCAAGAAAAGAGGTGACGGCTATTGGCTTTACGACGAAGGCAGCGACAGCGGCACTTTCCGGAACTACCAGCGGTTGGGCCTGACCCCGCAGCCGCTGGAATACGGGGATAAGATTCATTTTGGCCGGATCGGGTTCCGGTTTGTGTTGAGGCTGGCCGCAGAAGGAAACCGTGCAGACAGCGCCGATGAGTATGGGGAATATGACGATGAGTGAACCCGCCAGCGCGCAGTTTACGCCGGCCGAGGAGTCGTTTGAATAATCTGAACGCAATCATATTCGATTTGGATGGGCTGATGGTGGATACAGAGCCGATATCTCGCTCGGTCTGGGATCGTTTCTTGAAGCTGTATGGCTACACCCTGGACGAAGATACCTACCAGCGGATGCTGGGACGGCGAAATGACGTCAGCGCTGGTATTCTCCTGGAAGCGTTCGATCTGCCGCTGACCGTCGCTGAAGTTATTGAGCGGAAAGAGGCTATCTATCACCGGCTTCGGGCTAAAGGGGTGCCGGCGATGGCCGGGCTGGTGGAACTGCAGGCAGAAATCGAATCGCGGGGGATGTTGTGGGCGGTTGCGACTGCCAGCCCGCGCCGTCACGCGGCGATCATTTTGGAGCAACTGCAGCTGCTGCATAAGTGTCCGGCGATCGCCGCCGGCGACGAGGTTGCTCGTCCCAAGCCGGCGCCCGATGTCTATCTGCTGGCCGCGGAAAAGTTGGGGGTTTCTCCCCGGAGGTGCCTGGCGCTTGAAGATTCGATGCCCGGCAGCCAGGCTGCCGTCGCTGCCGGGATGCGGGTCATCGCCATTCCAAACGAGCAGACCAGGAATGGTGATTTCAGCCACGCTTATCGCAGGGTGGACTCGCTGTACGATGTCTTGAACAACCTGGACCAGCTTCTCGCCTTTGGGGAAGCCAGCTAGCCTTCGTTGACGGCCGGTTGGCTGGCCTCTTCCGCTGCCCATACTGGGTGCGGCGAGGAGGGTGCCGGCAAGATCTTCTCATCCGCTCTCATCGAGCGAAGCATTGGGATAACCATCAGGTTGATGATCCCCATTCCCAGGAATATCCAGTGAAAATCAACGGCATCGATCAGCCCCGTGCTGGCCGCCTGGCCTACGCCAGTGCCGACGTTGGAAATAGCCATGAAGATGGCGAAATGCCCGGCGCCGATTCGGGTATCCGATTTGTCCATGGATATAGTCACGTAGACAAAATCAGCAGCCGACAGGCAGATTCCCCATAGAAACGAAAAGAAGATGAAGTTGTCCAGTGAAGCGGCGATGGAAATGAGAATCAGGGTGGCAGTCACCGCCACCGCTGTCCAGCTCCCCTGCCGCCAAATCGAGATTGTCCGTGAGGCGGCTACGGCGGCTATCCCGCCAACCAGCATGCCCAGCCCCGCCACCGCGGCGACATCGCCAACATTGACCAGCGTGCCTCCCAACCCTTCATCGGCAAACAGCGTGATGATGGCATTGGCGCCGTAGAGGGGCACGGAATAAAAGATGGCGTACAGGGTGAATCGGCCGATCTCTGGACGCCACAGCTTGGCCAGGGCGCTCCATTGAAATGTCTGTGAAGGGGGGCGCGTTTCCGGCTCGTGTACGTGCCGCAGCAGCGGCAAGGGCGCCAGGGCAAAGGCACCGACCGCCCAGAAAATTACCGACCAGTTGAAGCTGTCAATGATCCGCCCGTAGGCTGCCGCCAGGAGTACCAGCCCTAAAGCCCGCCCGATGACCATGGAACCTTGAACAGATTTGTGCTGCTCTTTGGGGGTGACGTCAATCGCCAACCCATCGGTAACGGTGTCATACAGCGCCAACCCGAAGGCGATGAACAGCGCTACGGTCAAGAAGATAGGGTATTGTTCCACCGGGTGAATGAAAACGGCTACTACGCTGCCGGCGGCGATGAAAAGAAGTCCCAAGGTCATATATGGCACCCGGTGACCGCCTCCGAGCAGCGGGAAAGGGCGAAAATGGGGGACTCTGACTTTGTCGCTGAGCAAACCTATCCCTATCTTCAAAATAAAAGGAACAGCCAGCATCCCATTCAGCAAAGAGAGCTGCCCGGCAGAGGCACCAAAGTGGCGCAGATATAGATTGTTGAAAACCAGCACGTAGGCCAGCATGGCTCCTTGAACGAAATAGAGGAAGCCAAACAACAATAAGCGGCTCTTTCGTGTGGTAGTAAGCGAACGTGAAGGTTGGTGCATAAGAAGCGTTAGTTTTACCGATCTTCTACAGTTGAACATCAGGCTGGGTACAGCCTTGATTCATCTTAACATCATTCCTGTTTTAGTGTATGGAAACACATGAAGGACTTAAGGACTTATTGAGACAATAACAATCTTGAGGAGGATAGGTTACGACCTGTGGGGTTATTGGCGAGCCGTTCGTAGTTGGCGGCGACTGCTATTTCCGGCTAGATGTAAATCGAATTGGGGTAGCTCTTGCCGTAGGTGGGTGCCGCAGAGATGGTGAATTGAGCAGCTGTCACCAGCCAGGGGATGCCTAGGTGAAGGGTAATATCTCCGCGCTGAAAATGCGATCGATACGGAATAGATGCTGCTCGTCAAGATCGTGGCAGTGAGCCACCAGGTAGGAGACTCCCCTATGCT
This sequence comes from Chloroflexota bacterium, assembly GCA_024640485.1. Classification (GTDB taxonomy): domain Bacteria; phylum Chloroflexota; class Anaerolineae; order Promineifilales; family Promineifilaceae; genus JAHEEY01. The sequence goes on from JAHEEY010000222.1 coordinate 7,600, forward strand.
GGCAAGGATACTTAGGGGTGATGGTCCGCTCCGAGTTTTCTGTGTCGCCGAAATACAGGATACGCAGCGGCTGCCGCTTGCGCAGCGCATCATTTACCAGATCAGGTAGATCGATGGCGGCTGGTGGGGGGATAAAGATGGCGCCGCCCTGGG
>JAHEEY010000223.1 GCA_024640485.1 Chloroflexota bacterium
AACTCGAGCGCCTAGACGATAAAATTCAGTATAGCATAGGGTACGTTCAAGTTGAATAGGGCAGGCGAACTTCCAGACCGTTTCGGTCAGAGGTGGAGCCATGCGTATCAAGGATGATGGCTGAAACTGGACCAACGGGCCGCGAGCAAGCATCAAATTAGCAGGCGGACCAACAACGGTCACCAAGTGATGAGACCCGTACTTAAGTTTACATAATCAAGCACGGATGGTGAGGCTTGAGATCAGAAGGAATGCATGTTCATTCGGCCAACGACATATACCACATCTGGACCATATCGAGAACAGCGGAGATCCGGCGAATGCCGCAATTTGGGCACTTGACCTTGCTAGACCAGCGAAGCTAGTTGGCTGCAATTACGTGCTCTGCCAACGGCGGATGAACCTTGCCCAGGATTCTAGTTATCTCCTATAATCTCGGCAGCCATTTTATGGATCCCAGTCCCTGGCGTTGTTTGCTGCCGGGCGGTGAAAGCCAGACATGGCGACCTGCGGAAATTATCTGGGGGCAGTCAGTCGCACCCAGGTAGGCAATATCAAGAGGAGAAACAATGAAGACCAAAGCCGCTGTGTTTTATGAACCCCACAAGCCTTTTGAAGTTGAGCTGTTAGATCTGACGCCGCCTCAGGCTGGCGAGGTGCAGGTCAAAGTCGCGGCAGCAGGCGTTTGCCATAGTGATTGGCACCTGATGACCGGGGCGACAAAGCATGCCCTGCCGGTCGTCCCAGGCCATGAGGGCTCCGGCGTCGTTGAAGCGGTTGGGCCAGGCGTCACCCGGCTGAAGCCCGGGGATCATGTCGCCTTGAACTGGGCCCCAAGCTGCGGCGAATGCTTTTACTGTTTGAATGACCGGCCCAGCCTCTGCGGCAGCTACGTTGGTCCGATATGGGCTGGGACGATGATGGACGGAACCACCCGTTTCTCCAAGGATGGGCAGCCGGTCTATCATTTCAGCGCGGTGGCTTGTTTCTCTGAACGTATTGTGGTGCCGGAACAATGCTGTGTGCCGTTAAGCAAAGATGTCCCGCTGGCGATCGCCGCTTTGATTGGCTGCGCGGTCACTACCGGGGTAGGGGCTGCTCTGAACACCGCGCGTCTCAAACCTGGCAGCAGCGTGGCTGTGTTTGGTGCTGGCGGCGTAGGGCTGAGCGTGATCATGGGTGCCAAGCTGGCGGGTGCCAGCCGTATCATTGCCATCGACACCAATGAGGCAAAAGGGGATATCGCCAAAGCGTTTGGGGCCACAGATATCCTCATCTCTCGTCCCGACACCAATGATGCCATCCGCAGCCTGACTGAAGGCCGCGGCGCTGACTACGTCTTTGAGGCCATCGGCATTCCGGCGGTTCAAGAGCAATGTCTAGATGCCGTCAGGCCCGGCGGCCTGGTTGTGTTAGTGGGCGTCTCCCCTATGGGCAGCGGTACCAACCTGCCTGGCGCTATCATTACGCGTCAGGAAAAAACCATCACCGGCTCCTACTACGGATCGGCCAATACCGCCCGGGATTTCCCTCTGTTTGCCGACCTCTACTTGAAGGGGCTGCTTGACCTGGACCGTTTGGTCTCCAAGACTTTCACCCTGGACCAAATCAACCAGGCGTATGCCGAAATGCTGGCGGGAGAGATTGCGCGGGGGGTGATCCTCTTCTAGCGGTAGGAACTGCCGCAATGAATGAACTTGGGCCGGCTGGTTCTTTTTGAACCAGCCCTTTCTTAGGCACCACCTTCATTCGCTGAATTAAGGGGAAGTTTCATGACTAATTCGCCGTCATCGACTTCTCCGGTATAGACGAAGCCCAGATGCTGGTAAAATCCTGCCGGGCTGCCTTCCCCCTGCCCATGACTCACCAACAGCGCATCCGCGTTTGGTCGCGTCTTGACATAATCAATTAAGCGTTTCACGGCTCGGCGGCCGAAACCGCACTTCTGATAACGGCTATCTATCATCAAGCGCCATAGGAAGTAGCTGGGCTCTTCTGGGTCATCCGACAGCATGATGAAGCCTACCGGTGATTCGTCGGCATAGATAGCCCGGAACCATGCCTTCTCTTCGAAATGTGCTTGAGCGATGGAATAAGCATTTGCCGCTACGAACTGTCTTTGATCATCAGCGACGCTAAGTCTGCAGATGGCGCCCACCGTCTCCTTGTTGATCTCTCGCAAAGTGACTTCTGATTGACGACTGATAGGCTGACTCTTGTCTGGCATGATTACATTTCCTCCCGTTGATTACGGCTGTCACCGTGACCTGATGCCAGCAGGCACATCGCCCGCGCCGGCTGCCACATAGCGACGCCCATTTCACCATGATACCTGATCATTTCAAGCGACGTGAAATTACGCGAAAATCTGCCGATGTGCCGTGCTAATAAAGATGCAAGGGAAGGCATGAGCAGCTAACACCTAGCAATCGATGGTCTATCGTATGTTGCAAGGGTGACTCGGGGGACTAGAATAAGACAACGGCCCACCAAGGCGCAAGCGGCTGCGGTTATTTCCGCAGCGAGGACTGATCTCAATGGAATTGTTGATACGACCCTTTACCGAGCACGATCAAACAGCGACCCGCCAGTTAATCCTGGAAGGGCTTGGCGGTCACTTCGGTTTCATCGATGAATCGATCAATCCGGATCTGGATGATATCAATTCCCATTATCTGGAGGTTGGCAGCGTCTTTGTGGTCGCCGATTTGGCTGGAGAGATAGTAGGCACAGGCGCCCTCATTGAAGAGTCGGAGAGTATTGGTCGTTTGGTACGGATGTCGGTCAAGCGGACATTCCGCAGGCAGGGGATTGGCCGAGCATTGGTAGCCTACTTGCTGGCGTTGGCCCATCAGTCTGGTTTTGTCCGGCTGCTGGTTGAAACAAACCTCGATTGGTATGACGCTATCGGGCTTTACCAATCCTACGGATTTACCGAGTACGATCGTGACGAAGTAAGCACCTATATGAGCATGGACCTGGTCGAATCCCCGCACCCAAAACGATGATTTTTCGAGGATCGGGGTCCGCTGCTGCATGCGTCGTCGCCTGAACAGAAGATGTTGGCTGACAACCAGAGGCAAAAGCGATTCCGTCAGAAAGCTTGCGGACGCCAGCGACCGGAAAGGGTTAGAGACCGGTAAGAACAAGTCTCCAGTCATAGGAAACGCACTCATTTGCGCTATAATGCCCGATGTCATCCCAGTGAATTTGGCACAGCCAAAGCGACCTGGCTTTGACCTACAGAAGATATGAGAAAAGCTAGGGTACCCTTAATTATAGGGTTTTTGCTGGTAGCAGCTTTATTTGCCTCACCTACCATCCTGAGAACCATTCCCCCGCGTTACTTGGCTCGATTTCCGGAGCCTTTGCAGCGGATAGGTGCCCCACGGGATCAGGCGCCCACGCTGCCTACCGCCGCCGCGGCAGCCAATCCGCAGAACCTGCTGGAAACGGTGGAAGCAGAGGTTACCATTGAGGCCCGCCCGGCAACACCCACCCCTCAGCTCGTAATTGAGCCCACATCGGGAAGCACTGCCCCAAAACCAACGGCCACCATAGCGATTCCCACCATCCCGCCAACCGCTACGCCAGTGCCCTTGCCGAGTACTGTGCGATTGGAAGGGATTGAGCATAAGTTCCAAAGCTGGAACAACTGTGGTCCGGCAACCCTGGCGATGACGTTGAGCTACTTCGGGATGCGCCTTAGCCAGAGTCAGACCGCAGATGTGCTCAAGCCCAACCCTGAGGATCGGAACGTCAGCCCGGACGAGTTGGTGGCATATGTGGAAAATGAGACACCGTTCAAGGCGATCTTCCGGGCCAACGGAAAGATCGAGACGGTCAAGCGCTTATTAGCCGACGGCCACCCAGTTGTATTGGAGATTGGGATTGAGCCGCCCGGTGAGTATCAGTGGATGGGGTGGTATGGCCACTACCTGTTGGTCGTCGCCTATGATGATGACGCCCAACAATTTTGGGTGTATGATTCTTGGTTTGGCACCAGCGAAGAGCCGCTTCAAAATGCCCACAAGGACGGCCGGATACTATCCTATTCAGAGGTTGAACGGTATTGGCCTCACTTCAACCGCAACTACATTGCTTTCTACCGGCCAGATGAAGAAGACAATCTGACCGGCATCATCGGCGCTGAAATGGATGACGCCACCATGTGGCATCAAGCATTGCACAGCGTCCAGGCGGAAACCGCGGCAGAACCGGACAATCCATTTCTCTGGTTCAATTTGGGAACGATTTACAATGCATTAGGCCAGTATGAGCAGGCCGCGACTGCCTTTGATCAGGCGCGATCCATTGGCTTGCCCTGGCGGATGCTCTGGTATCAATTCGGTGCTTATGAGGCCTACTATCAGGTAGGTCGGTATCAGGAAGTGATTATGCTGGCTGACCTTACATTAAAAGATCGGCCGTATTTTGAGGAATCTTACTATTACAAAGGAATGGCCCAGGCGGCTCTGGGCGATCTGGATGCGGCCCGAGATGCATTGGCTAGAGCCGTGGCATTTCAGCCGGGCTTTGCACCGGCAGCGGACGCATTGGAGCGCATTGGAAATTGAGTGATTATCCTCGGCAGCCGACCATCATGAGTTCTGCCGAACTCTTTCCAGATTGCGCTGTATTGAGTACAAACAAATGAGAAAAAGAACAAAGAACCTAATCTTGCTGGCTGTTGCCGTGCAACTGATCCTAATTATTGGCCTGCTGGCATTGCCTTCGATTGTCGGAGCGATTCCTGGACGCTACCGGGTGGCGCTCTCTGAGCGCAGCCCCTTGCTGAGCGACATCACCGAGGGGGTGATCGAGCGGGTTGCGCCGGTAGCTACGGCCCTGCCTGCACCGGAGCTGGATGTCACTGTCACGGAGATGGACATCAGCTCATTGCTTGCGGAGCAGTCTGTGGCCACAATGACCGTTCCTACAGCGACTGCTGCGCCAATTGTGGAGGTAGGAACTGCTGAGGCAGCTGCGGAACCGGCGGTTACGGCAGAGCCAACTCTGGTGCCCACCGCTACCCCATCGCCGACAGTGACGCCAACGCCCGAGCCGCTGCCGGATCGGGTCATCATAGAGGGTGTCGGTGTGGTCAAGCAAACCTTCAATAACTGCGGCCCCGCCAACTTGACGCAGGTACTGAACTTCCATGGGTCCGACATTACCCAGGCCGAAGTCGCCAGCTATCTGAAGCCCAGCGCCGAAGATCGCAATGTCAGCCCCTGGCAGATCGCTGATTATGTCAACGAGCGGACTTCTTTTATGGCCTCTGCTCAAAGCGGCGGCAGCCTGGAAATCCTCAAGCGCTTTCTCGCTGCCGGATTCCCGGTTGTGATCGAGAAAGGATACCAGCTGCCAGACTCCGGCTGGTGGGGACATTATCTGACCGTATTTGGCTACGATGATAGTAAGCAGGAAATATACAGCCAGGACAGCTACCTGGGGCCCTTTGACGGCAGCGGACGGACAGATGCCTACAGTGAGATTGAGAAATATTGGCCGCAGTTCAATCGGACGTTCTATGTAGTATATCCGCCGGAAAAACAAGAAGCTGTGAATGCCATTCTGGGCCCCGAACTGTTGGATCCCTTTTCAATGTGGAAGAAGGTGGCTGGTCAGGCCGATCAGCAGCGAAAGGACAACCCCGACGATCCGTTTGCCTGGTTCAATCTAGGTACCAGCCTGACCCGCATGGGTGAATTGACCGGCAATGCCGAATATTATCAGGGTGGCGCACAAGCGTTTGACAGAGCCAGGGAAATCGGTCTGCCGCCGCGGATGCTGTGGTATCAGTTCCGGCCCTATATGGCTTATTGGAAGGTGGGCCGGGCAGATGATGTCATCGCCCTGGCAGACGCTACCCTGGAAACTCAGGGGGGGCGTAATGTCGAGGAGACCTATTGGTATAAGGGCCACGCGTTGCTGAGCAAAGGGGATGTCGCTGGTGCCCGTGCCGCTTATCAAGCGGCGCTAGAGGTTAACAAGAACTTCTATCCAGCTCAGATTTCGCTCGATTCATTGAATCAATAAACGAAGAGGCTGCCGGCAATTCGCCGGCAGCCTCTTCGCTATTTTGGGGGTAAACGAGTGTGAAAGAACGGAAGCTAATTCTAGTGCGGCACTCTGCCGTGGAAATGGACCCGGATACTCCCTCACATCTGTGGCGGCTGTCGGCCGAAGGGCGACAGCGCTCTCTAGAGCTGGCGCTGCGGTTGATCCCAACCAACCCTGGCGTAGTTGTAACCAGTCGAGAGTCCAAGGCGGTGGAGACAGGGCAGATATTGGCTGATGCATTAGCCGTCGGCTGCGAAATTGGCCGTGACCTTCACGAGCATGACCGCCAGGGGGTAGCTTTCTTCGACACCAGGGAAGCTTTCGAAGCGGCAGTTATTGATTTCTTCGCTCACCCGCACACGCTGCGACTGGGACGCGAGACGGCGGAGACTGCCCTGGCTCGCTTTGACGCTGCCGTGAAACAGGCGCTGGCCACTCACCCGGAAGGCGATCTGATTATCGTGGCTCATGGGACGGTGATTACCTTGTTCGTCTGCCGTTACAATCCCAAGGTGGACCCGATACTCTTCTGGCGCAGCCTGGAGATGCCCGATCGGTTCACCCTCTCACTGCCGGAATATACCCTGCTAGATTGAGGCTGCCGGGGGGCAAGCTGGCCTCAGCGGGATTTACTAGGGCGTTGGCTCCCAACCCCAAATGATGATGGTGCCATCCTCGCTGCCCGATGCCAGCCGATCACCCTCCGGGGACCAGGCCAGGCTGACCACGGCTGCCAAATGGCCTGCCAGCAGCTGCAGCGGCCTGCCGGTGCTGGCTTCCCATAATCGGACCTGATTATCCCAGCCGCCGGACGCGATTCGTTGGCCATCAGGTGACCAGGCCACGTCCGTGACCAGCTCGTGATGATCGGGAAGGGTGATTTTCGTCTCTCCGCTTTCGACGTCCCAAATACGAACCGTCTGATCGAAGCTGGCAGAGGCCAACCGGAGTCCGTCTGGTGACCAGGACAATCCTGCCACACTGTCTTCGTGGCCTTCCAATTGCTGCTGCAGCCGGCCATCGGCAGCCTGCCAGATGCTGATTTCCCCATGATCACTGCTGGTAGCCAGCCGCTGACCGTCAGGGGACCAGGCGACATCATATATATACCCCTGGTGGGCCATCCAAGATTCCGCTACCGCATCTGATTCGACGTCATAAAGATGCAGGTTGCCCACGTTATCCCCAGCAGCCAACAGCACCCCGTCTGGGGACCACTCCAGCGCGGACACGGCGTCTTCTTCAAGCCACCATATTCCCATCTGCCACCAGACGTCGGTTCCCCAGAAGCGAACGGTGCTGTCATCACCAGATGAAGCCAAAACCCGCCCGTCCGGGGACCAATCGACGCTGTACACTCCGTATTCATGCTCTTTCAACAGCTGGGCCATCTCGCCGGTGCCGGCATCCCAAATCCGCACATTGGTGTCGCTGTTGGCAGAGGTGATCCAATTGCCGTCGGGAGACCACGCCAGGTCCAACATGCTGGAGGTATGTGTCTCCAGCTGATGGAGAAGCTCGCCGCTGCCAGCGTCCAGGACCCGCAGGCTGCTGTCGCTGCCGCTGACGATGATCTGGTCGCCATCAGGATGCCAGATGACCTGATCTACGGTTTGCTGAATGTCGGCCAGCAGCTCAATCTCCATGCCGCTGCCTGCTTGCCAAAGGCGAA
>JAHEEY010000224.1 GCA_024640485.1 Chloroflexota bacterium
TGGCAGCTGCTTCAGGAAACCGAGCGTATGGCGGAGGCGCTGGGCGATATCACCCGTCTGGCCCGGATCTTCCAGCGCTCTTCCCAATTCTTCTGGCTTCGCGGCCGCCCGGAAACCGCTGGCGATTACGCCCGGCGCACGCTGCGCCACGCCGAAGAGCTGGACGATGCTGAGCTACGTTTCGCCGCGTTGCGAATGCTGGGGCGCTGCGGCATCGCCCTGAGCCAATATGATGACGCCATCGCCTATCTGCTGCGCTATGTCGATCTGGCTGAAAAAGGGAAGCCGATCGCCGACCTGCCGGCGATCCTGGGCTATCTGGGGGTCGCTTATGCCCGGGTGGGCTCCTGGCAGCGGGCCATCGACGCCGCCAAGCGGGGGATGGATATGGCCGACGCCTCCGCTTCCGGGTCCATGCATGTGGTCGCCCGGATGCAGCTGGCCTTCATCTACGGCGAACTCAACGAGTGGCAGCAGGCGTTGGCGATTGCCGAGCCGGCACGGGATCTGTGGCAGGACGAGGGGATGACCCCCCATGCTTTCATGCTGCGGGCGGTGATCGGCCGCTGCATGGTCCAAACTGGGATGCCGGAGGCCGGCGTCGCCGAGATCCAGGCGGCGTTGAAGTGGGCCGAAGAGGTCGACTACCGGGTCCTGGTCCATGTCATCCACGTCTATCTGGCTCAAGCGCTGTTTGTGGCTGGCATGGAAGAGCAGGCGCTGGGCCGGGCCAAGTACGCCGCGGTGCAGGCCGCCGATGCCGGCAACCGCTGGGCAGAGGCGGTGGCCCTGCGCACCCAGGCCGAAATCGGGATGCGAATGCCCGATCCCGATTGGACCGAGCTTGAAGCCAACCTCATCCGGGCGATGCACATCCTGCGCCAGAAGCGGGCCCGCCCTGACTTGGCCCGCACCTATTTGGCTATGCGCCGGCTGTACGATCGCGCCGGGCAGTCGGCCTGGGCGGTGGACTGCCACTTCCGGGCCACCACCATCTTCGACGAGCTGGGCATGGCCGACGAACTCCGCACCGCCCAGGGCCAGCCAGCGGGCGGCAAGGCAGGCGCTGGGGTGATCTCCAGCCTAAAGCTGGTTGGCCCCAACGTTCCCCTGCCGGAATAAACGCAAGCTCCCCCTTCACCCCCCGTTAACGCCCCTGGCGACAGTTCATTAACGTTTGATGAGTAAAATATTGTCTGCAGGCTGCAAGAGTCTGCTTGTGGCGGCCCTGGTCTCTTAGGAAGAGGAGAACAACCTATGCCCCGTGGCTTTTCCCACATCTTGAACAGCAGCCCCCTGGAACCTGGCGAACTGCAGCTGGACATCGACAGCGTATTCCTGGCATTCGGCGGGGTACAGGCGCTCAGCGGCGTCAGCCTGCAGGTGCGCCAGAGCGAAATTGCCGCCATCATCGGGCCCAACGGCGCCGGCAAGACAAGTCTGCTCAACTGCGTCAGCGGGCTCTATCACCCTCAAGAAGGATCGATCCGGTTTCACAATCAAAGCGCCCATACCCTCACTGACCTAAAACCATACCAGATCGCCAAGCTAGGCATCGCCCGCTCTTTCCAGAACATCGAGCTGTTCAAGCATATGACCGTGCTGGACAACTTGATGTTGGGCCGGCACGTGCACCTCAAGTCGAACATATTCAGCGGCGGTCTCTACTGGGGACGGGCTCAGCGGGAAGAGGTGGAGAACCGTGAGTTCCTGGAGGATATCATCGATCTTTTGGAAATTGAGCCTATCCGCAAGCAGGCCGTGGGCACCCTGTCTTACGGACTGCAGAAGCGGGTGGAATTGGGCCGGGCGCTGGCATTGCAGCCCAGCCTGCTCATTTTGGACGAGCCGATGGCGGGCATGAACATGGAAGAGAAGGAAGATATGGCTCGTTTCGTCCTCGATATCAACGAGGAACACGGCGTGACCATCGTCATTATTGAGCATGATATGGGCGTAGTCATGGACATCTCCGACCACATCGTCGTCCTGGATTTCGGTGTCAAAATCGGTGACGGCACCCCGGCTGAGGTGCAGCGAGACCCGGCAGTCATCCAGGCATATTTGGGCCAGGACCACAGCGTCCTGTAACCATGGAGCCGCCGGGCTCCAGCCATTATCCACAACACTCGGTGAAACATGGCAGAAACATTTCCCCAATTATTAATCGAACGCGCGTCACAATTCGGCGGCCGTGAGGCCCTGCGCGAAAAAGATTACGGCATCTGGCAGGCAACCAATTGGGATGACTACCTGGCACATGTGCGCCATTTCGCCCAGGGGCTCAAGGCGCTGGGGCTGACTGCGGCCGACACCGTTGCCATTATCGGCGACAACCGTCCAGAGTGGATCTATTCCGAACTGGCAGCCCAGGTGGTGGGCGCCAAGAGTGTGGGCATCTACCAGGACGCGGTGGTCAAAGAGATGACCTACATCGTCAGCCACGCCCAGGTGAAGTTCATCGTGGTAGAGGACCAGGAGCAGGTCGACAAAATTCTGGAGATGTGGGACCAGCTGGTTGGGGTTGAAAAAGTCATCTACTACGATCCCAAAGGGCTGCGAAACTATACCGAGGAGTTCCTCATTTTCTTCGGTGATGTCGAACAGCTGGGTATTGAATTCGGCCAGGCGAACCCGGATTGGTTTGAGAGCGCCGTGGCGCAGGGGAAAGCGGATGACGTGGCGATTTTGGCCACGACTTCTGGTACCACCGGGAATCCAAAGCTGGCCATGATCACCCACCGAAATCTCATCTCCATGGGCCGAAACTTGATGGAAATCGACCCCTTGGAGCCCAGCGACCGTTTCGTCAGCTTCCTGCCCATGGCCTGGATCGGCGAGCAGATGATGTCATTTGCCTGCAGCCTGCAGAACGGCTTCACTCTCCACTTCCCCGAGAAGCCGGACACCGCCTTGGCCAATCTGCGGGAAATCGGCCCCCATTCGATGTTCAGCCCGCCCCGCATCTGGGAGAACCTGGTCAGCCAGGTGATGGTAAAAATGGAGGACAGCAGCCGCTTGAAGAAAGCGATCTATGATTGGGGCATGAAGGTCGGTCAGGAGATGGCAGATCTCCGCTTCCGTAAAGAAGAGCCCAAGCTGTCTGATAAGGTCAAGAATTTCATCGCTGAATGGCTGGTGTACAAGTCGATCAAGGACCATCTCGGCCTGCGCCATCTGAAGCGAGCCTACACTGGCGGCGCCGCTCTGGGTCCAGACGTGTTCCGCTTTTTCCACGCTTTGGGGGTCAACCTGAAGCAGATTTACGGCCAGACTGAAGCCAGCGGCATCAGCGTCCTGCACCGGGATGGTGACGTCAAGTTCCAAACTGTTGGCACCCCGGTCACCGGCACTGAGGTGCGCATCGCCGAGAACGGCGAGATCCAGCTCAAATCGGATTCTATCTTCCCAGGCTATTTCAACGACCCGGATGAGACCGCGGCAACCCTGCACGACGGCTGGCTCCATTCCGGCGACGCCGGCTACTTTGATGAGGATGGCCATCTCATTGTCATTGATCGGGCCAAAGATGTGATGACCCTGCACGACGGCACCAAGTTCAGCCCGCAGTTCATCGAGAACAAGCTGAAGTTCAGCCCCTACGTGAAAGAAGCGGTCGTCTTTGGCGGTGACTGGCCCTTCGTCAGCGCCATGATCAATATCGATATGGAGAACACCGGCAAGTGGGCCGAGAACCAGCAGCTGGCCTATACCACCTACACCGACCTGGCCCAGAAGCCGGAAGTGTACCAGCTGGTACGCAAGCAGGTGGCCACGGCCAATGCCGATCTGCCCGAAACCGCCCGCATCCAACGTTTCCTGCTGCTGCACAAAGAGTTGGACGCCGACGACGCCGAACTGACCAGAACCCGCAAAGTGCGGCGCACCTACGTCGCCCAGCGGTACGATGACATTATCTCCGCCTTGTACAGCCAGAATGACTACCTGGATGTTGAGACGGTGATTACCTATCAGGACGGACGGACCGCCTTGCTGCAGACAAGGCTGCGGATCGAAACCATGTCAATTCACAACGGTAGCTAGGGCACGCATCCATGGATAAGTTTATACAGTTGACCTTAACAGGATTAACCAACGGGGCGATTTTGTCCCTGGTAGCGCTGGGCTTCGTGCTGATTTACAAAGCCAGTGATGTGATCAACTTCGCCCAGGGGGATTTCCTGCTGGTAGGGGCATACATCACCTACGGCATCATTGTGCAGGTGGGGCTTCCCTGGACTGCCGGGGTATTGCTGGCGGTGCTGATCGCCATCGGATTGGGCATCGTGGTGGAGCGATTTGTGCTGCGGCCGATGATCGGCGAACCGATCATTTCAGTGATCATGATCACCATCGGCCTATCCAGCCTGCTGCGGGCGGTGGTCACCTCGATTTGGGGCACCCTGGGCCGGCAGTTCCCGCCCTTCTTGCCCAGCCAGCCGATCAGCTTGGCCGGGGCGACCATTCCGGTGGACCGGTTGATCGCCATCGGCCTGGCGGTGGTGCTGCTGATCGTCTTCTCGCTCTTCTTCCGCTATTCCCGCCAAGGGATCGCCATGCGGGCCACGGCTGATGACCAGCAGGCTGCCCTGAGTATGGGCATCAGCGTCAAGCGGATATTCGCCATGGCCTGGTCGATTGCCGCGGTGACCGCGGTCCTTGCCGGCGTTATCGTGGCCAACATCACCGAGCTTAGCTTCTTTGCCATTTCCGCCATCGGCCTGCATGTGTTCCCGGTGGTGATTCTGGGCGGCCTGGACTCAATCCCCGGCGCCATCATCGGCGGTATCATCATCGGGCTGCTGGAGTCCTATGTCGGCGGCTATACCCCCAGTGTGTTGGCGCTGCGGTCGGTCTTTCCCTTCATCGCCCTGATTATCATCCTGATGATTAAGCCGTACGGTCTCTTTGGTGAAATCCGTATTGAACGCGTGTAGCCCGTTGTTGACCGAGAGCAGCTTCTGATTTTGCTCCACCACTTCTGCCTTAGAGGTATTTATGGAATCAGGCATTTTCCACACCAGATACGAAAGCGACATGGCCTTGCGCCGCACCCCGTTAATGCGCTGGCGCATTTATCTGGCGGTTGCCTTTCTGCTCATCTTTCCCTTCGTTGGTAACAGCTATACCTTGACCCTGGCGGATCAGATCGGGATTGCCGCCATCGGCGCCATCGGGCTGAACATTCTCACCGGCTTTACCGGACAGATCAGCCTGGGCCAGGGCGGCTTCATGGCCATCGGCGCCTATACATCAGGGGTACTGACCACGCACATGGGCCTGCCCTGGTGGTTGACCATTCCCATCGCCTGCATCATGACCGCCCTGGTGGGCGGTATCTTCGGCATCCCTTCGCTGCGGCTGAAAGGGCTTTACCTGGCTATCGCCACCTTGGCCGCGCAGCAGATCATTCAATGGGCCATCGTCCGATCTGCCCTGGGGACTGACGCGCTGGTCGTGCCGCCGATCAAGGTGTTGGGCACCACGCTGAACAAGCTGCGTATCGGACCGTTTGGTGGGGTTGATTTCTGGTTCTACTGGATCATCTACTTGTTTCTGGCATTGACCATTCTGTTCACAGTCAATCTGTTCCGCACCAAGGTAGGGCGGGCGTTTATCGCCATCCGCGACCAGGATATCGCTGCCGAGGTGATGGGCGTAAACCTGTTCCGATACAAGCTGCTCTCCTTCGCCACCTCTTCGTTCATTGTAGGATTGGCGGGGGCGCTGTTGGCCCAATACCGGGGCATCGTCAATTACGAGCGGTTCACCATCGATGCTTCAATTTTCTACCTGGCGGTGATTATCATCGGTGGGCTGGGTTCTGTCTCCGGCTCCGTCTACGGCGCCATCTTCATGACTTTGCTGCCGGCGATCCTCAGCAATCTGGGCCGTTCCCTGGGATCCACCGCCCCCGCCATCGCCCGGCTGGTGCCGTTTGTGCAGCAAGGTGTGTTCGGCTTAACCATCGTCTTATTCCTGGTTTTTGAACCAGAAGGATTGGCCAAGATCTGGCGTAATATCAAAGATTACTTCAGGCTTTGGCCCTTCAGTTATTAGCACGAAACGACCTACATCCCAGTTTACATCGACTCGTTTCAAGATCACCGATCCTATTGTTTCTGTCTTTGAGGAGGATGAAAAGATGAAATCTTTTAGAGTGCTGTTGGTCATATTGCTGGTGCTGGTGGGTGTCGTGGCACTCACCGCTTGTGGGGGAGGGAGTGGTGATGAGACGATTAAAGTTGGGGCCATTTTTGATTTGACCGGTGCCACATCGGACGTTGGCACCCCTTATTCCGAAGGCGTGACCGACTTCGTAAAGTGGTATAACGACAAAGGCGGCGTGGACGGACGGCAGATTGAGCTGATTTCGGCTGATTACGCCTACAAGGTTGACCAGGCCGAGCAGCTGTACAGCCAGTATGTCAGCGAAGGCGTTGTCGCCTTCATGGGCTGGGGAACTGGCGATACCGAAGCGCTGCGCAGCCGTATTGCCGCTGATGAAATCCCCTTCATGTCCGCCTCTTATTCCGATGTCCTGGGTAACCCCAGTGAAGCACCTTATAACTTCATGATCGGCACCGGATATGGCGCCCAGGCGGTCATCGCCGTTCAGGCTGGCCTCGATGCCGGGGCCACCAAATTCGCTATCTTCCACCATGACAGCCCCTTCGGGCAGTCGCCGGTTGATATGGCCAAGAACTACGCTGTAGCCCATGGCGCCACCATGGATGTCTTCCCGATGCCAGGCGGCGCTACCGACTTCACCGCGGAGCTGACCCAGGTGCAGGAAGCCGGCATCGAGTACCTGCTGATTCAGAATGTCTCCTCGCCGGCAGCCACCCTGGTCAGGAATATCGCTGACTTCGGACTGGATGTGCAGGTCGTCTGCCTCAACTGGTGTACCGATGAGCTGTTCGCCTCTCTAGCCGGCGACGCAGGAGAAGGGGTAATGGGCGCCAGCCCCTACGCCTTCCCCGGCAGCGGCGCGGCAGGCTTGACGGAGATGGAAGCATACGTCACCAGCAATGGTGGGAAGCTGGAAGATAAAGGGATCCGCTATGTCGCTGGCTGGTTGACCATGGAAGTCATGACTGCCGGTCTTGAAAAAGTGGTCGCTGACAAAGATGATGTCACCGGCGCCAACCTGCGAGCTGCCCTGGAAACGATGGATGTCTTTGACACCGGAGGTATCACGCAGCCGCTGAAGTTCAGCGCCTCTGATCACGCTGCCAATAAGGCGGTCCAGCTCTTTAAGATCGACGGGGGTAGGTGGACTAAGACGTCTGACTACTTGCTGCCGATCCCATAGTCACGGATAAAAGCTGCCCGCGAGCGGCATCAGGTTCATGCCTTTTGGCGTTCGCGGGCAGCGGAACACGGAGCATTCCATGCTGACCCTCAACAATATTGAAGTGATCTACAACGATGTCATCCTGGTGCTGAAAGGGATGTCCCTGCAGGTGCCGGAAGGCAAGATCGTGGCCTTGCTGGGTTCAAACGGCGCCGGCAAATCTACCACCTTGAAGGCGATCTCGGGTCTGTTGAAGGCAGAAGACGGCGAGGTGACCGACGGCGAGATCCTGTTTGAGGGCGAGCTGATTCACGAGCTCGATGCCGCTGATGTGGTGCGCCGGGGTATCTTCCAGGTGATGGAAGGGC
>JAHEEY010000225.1 GCA_024640485.1 Chloroflexota bacterium
GATGTGCCTCTGCTCATTCCTGAGGTGAATCCAGACCACACCGGGCTGATACCGGCCCAACAGGCGTACAACGGCTGGCCTGGCTTCATCGTCGCCAGCCCAAACTGCTCTACTACCAGCCTGATACTGCCGATGAAGGTATGGCAGGACGCTTTTGGGCTGGAGGCCGCAGTCATCACCACCTTGCAGGCGGTTTCCGGCGCCGGCTATCCCGGCGTTTCCTCCATGGATATTATGGATAATGTGGTGCCCTACATCGGCGGCGAAGACGGCAAGTTGGAAAGTGAGCCTAAGAAACTGCTGGGCACAGTCATCGGCGGCCTGCTGCAGCTGGCTGAGATACGCACCAGCGCCCAGGCGAACCGGGTGCCGGTCATCGACGGCCATCTGGCCAGTGTTTCGGTGAAATTGGGGAAGCCGGCTACCGTCGAACAAGCGATTGCTGCTTTGGAATCCTGGCAGCGTCCGGCGATTTGCCAGCAGCTGCCCACCGCGCCCAAGCGAACCCTCATCTACCGTCATGAGCCGGACCGTCCCCAGCCCCGGCTGGATCGAGATGCCGAAAACGGGCTGGCCTGGTCAGTCGGCAGCGTGCGCGCGTGTGGTGTCCTGGATCTGCGGTTCCTGGCAATCACCCACAACACCTTGCGGGGCGCTGCCAGCGGCTCTATCCTAAATGCTGAACTGCTGGTGGTCCAGGGGTATATCAAGTAACCTTCGACTGAGTGGGGTATCTGCGGAACTTTGAACCAGATGGGGGAGTGGTCGATAGAACGTCGCCCACTCCCTCTTTTCTCGCCATCGTGTTACGGCGTGCTTGACAATGGGTTGGCCAGCCAGCTGGGCATCACCTGTACAAAGCTGTTGCCGATCTGCAGCGGGAACGGATCGCCGTTGCTGTCTGTGAAGGTGAGCAGGTCAGCCCGATCGGCCCGGTGCCAGGTGACTTCGTACCGCTGCCCGTCTCGGAAAACCGTGCCGCCGCCCGAGCCCCACAGCTGCACCTGTACCGACAGGTGCGCGCAGACGCCGTCCCGGACCTCTTCGCAGATGGTGGGGTCTTTGACATGGTTGGGGCTTATCACGATTACATTGCTGGCACTCACCTGCTCGTCGCTGTTGGCGTCTCGATGTATTTCGCCGTCCGCCCATCGCTGGTAGCGGCCCGTTTCCTGATCATATTTCCACTCCACCAACGTCCAATTGTAATCAACCGTCGCTGTCGCGGCTGGGCTGCCCCCTGCCGGCGGTTCACTGCTGAACGCTAATATCCCGTTGAAAACAGGTGGGGAATTCTGGTCCATACTGTCCAGCGCCGCCCAAAAATCGGTGGGGATGCCGTACAAGGTGTGTTCGAACGGCTTGTCTTCACCGGTACGGTAGTATCCGGCACTGGCGCTGCGCAGGATCCGCTGGGTGAAGTCAGAGCGGTTGAGACGCTGGCTGACACCGACGCTGGCCCCGGAGAAGGCCAGGGCGGCATCGAACATCGCCGGCAGCTCCACGTCGATGAGCCGGGCGCTGCGGATTGGCCCCACCTTGGGCGGCGTCTTGCCGTACAGGATAGCCGTGAACCGGGTGACGTTTCCTTCAGTGGTGTGTTCGAATACCCAGTCAGCGTCATTCATCCCCGATTGGGGTCGGGTGTAGCTTGGGGGTGAATTGGACAGTTTTACCGCAATGGGCCGCCGCTGCAGCAGCTCTGGATCTTCCATCAGCTCACCGGTCAGCGGATTGCGGTCGGTGCCGAAATCTGCCGCTTCCATCAGCACGATCGCTGCCGCGGTCGCTGTCGCTTCCGGTGTTGCCGTCGCCGGAGGTGGGCTGCTGGTCGGCACCGGGGCCAATGTCGGCGGCGATGGCAGCGTAGCTTCCACCGTCGGTACCGCCAGAGTCGGTGTGGGTGCTGCCGCCAGCCCGCTGTCAGCGATAGCCGTCGGCGGTGGCGGCAGGGTGGGTGATTCAGATTTGGCGCAGGCGGACAGAATGAGCAGCCCGCATAGGGGGATCAAGTATTTGAAGGTATGCTGCCGTGCCGTTAGCTGCGGCAGCATCCGCCGGATTGACGATCTATTTCTGACCATTAAAGAGTGCCTCCAAAAGGATCTCGCTTGATGAAAGGAGATGATAAGAACCGCCACACTATCTTTGGCGTTGATAAATACTTGATACGGGCGTCGCTTTTCTCGTTGGCTAACACTTTGTCTGCCAGCCACGGGGTGACCGTTTCTACACGATCAGACAGGATGTCGAGCACGCCCTTGGACCGCTCGAACGCTTCTGGGTCCACCTTAAGCTGATCAACCAGGAGATCGGTCACCACCATTCCCGGGCTGAGGCTGCACACCTGGATAGGGGTCCCTTGGGTTTCCTTGACCAGTATATCGGTGAGATATTTGACCGCTGATTTGCTGGTGCCATATACGGCCATTCCAACGCGGGTGCTGCCGTTGGAGCCGAACCCCATCATGTTGTACAGTTGGCCATGGCCCTGTTCCAGCATGCCCCGGATCGCCACTCGGGAACCATAAAGGGTGCCGGTGATGTTGGTATCAACGACATTGGCCAGATCCTCGCTTGGCAGCTCCCACATGGGCAGCAGTTGATGGCTGATGCCGGAGTTGTTGATCCAGATATCGACCGGACCGAAACGTTCCGCGGCTTGCTGCCATAATGATTCCACTTGATCCAGCTGGACGACGTCGCAAGGTTGGCCTGCCACGTTTTGACTGCCGTGGGCTTCAGCTAATTGGTTTACGGCTTTGTCAACACTGGCCTGCGTACGGCCGCTGATCATGACCCGGCATCCCCGTTCTAGAAAAGCGTCGGCCAGTCCGTAGCCGATGCCCCGGGTGCTGCCGGTAATGACGACATGCTTCATAGGTTTGTTCCCCCAAGTTTGATTCAATGATCTGCTCAAACAAACTGATAACTAAAAGGTCAAACCAGCCAGGAACTGCTGGCTGCTTCTCTTGATAAGATTGGGAACTGAATTCAGGATGATTTGTACTCCCCGGTTGATCTCGGCCTGAGCCGCTTCTCGGCTGCCGGCGGTGATTCCTGCGTACAGTCCCGCCGACCGGATGATTTGAATCGCCTGGTCGATTACCGCCTGCACTTCAGGGTGGCCTGGCCCTTCGGTGATACCCATGCTCATGGACAGATCCAGCGGGCCGATGACAACGCCGTCGATACCGTTGACGGCACAAAGCGCCGGCAGCTGGTCCAGCAGAGTAACATCTTCAAACTGGGGCAGCACCAAGGTGCTCTGGTTCGCCTGGGATACATACTCGGCTGCCGTGCCAGCCCCCAGCATATAGTCCGCGGCACGGGCCAATCCCAGCCCCCGTTTTCCCAGGGGAGGGTATTTAACCGCGGAGACCAGCATCTCCATCTCGCCGGCTGTTTCCAGGCCGGGCATCATCACCCCCATCATCCCGGCATCGAGATAGGGGAGGACCAGCTTGGGATCTTTTGGCCCAACCCGTACCAGGGGATCGATGCCCACTGTCTCGCACGCCCGCACCATATTTGCCGCCTGGGCCGGAGTAATCGGGCCGTGTTCACCGTCAACCATGTAAAAATCGAAACCGGATAACCCGATCATTTCCGCGATCATCGGTTCGGCGATGCCGGAGATGACGCCGAAAACCGGTTCGCCTCGCTCTAGCTTAACTCTGCTCTGATTTGCTCTCATGAACTGCTCCCGGGATTAAAAGATAGTTCCACGGTTACCCGCTGAGCTTTTATTATGAGACAGCTTTCGTTTCTGTCAACGCTATCGCCCCCAAGCCGCTGTCAGCACGTTCCTTGGCTCACTTCCTGCAATGAGCCAGCTGCCAAAAGATTTATAAAAATACTCTGAAATTCAACCACAGCGCTCATTAGAAAGCAACGACAATTCGCCTACGATTGACTGCTGAATTTGCGATTCACCAGCAGATTGCACTATAATGCTGGCAGAGGTGATGCTTTGGCAAAGGAGCTTCACTTCAAAGGAAATCTAAATAAGACTACAGGGAGCTAGGGAAAGCCTGGCTGAGAGAGTGACCGTCTTCGTCACTGACCTGAGAACCTGATCCGGGTAATGCTGGCGGAGGGATAGAGAATAGCACGATCTTTTCAGCCGCCTTCTCTGGGCGGCTTTTTTGTTTTCTGAACAGCCCACAGCACCCTGTTGGAATCAAAACTGAAAGCTGGTTCATCGACATCAAGAGCGACGATTCGATGAAATGGAGTGATCTGCGTTGGCGATACTAATCTTCGCAAATGGTGAGATGGTTGAACGGGAATGGGTGAGGCCGTATCTGGAGCAGGCTTCGGTGATCATCGCCGCTGACGGCGGTACCCTTCACTTGATGGCCCTGAGTCACCCGCCTGATATCGTCATCGGTGACATGGATTCTCTGACGCCCGCCGGCAGGGCTTGGCTGGAAACAACCGATGCGCAGCTGATTCAGCACCCCGCCGCCAAGGATGAAACAGATCTGGAGCTGGCTCTGCTGCTGGCGGCCAAATATGAAGAGGAGATCTGGCTGTTTGGCGCCATGGGCGGCCGGCTGGATCAGACGTTGGCCAATATCCTGCTGCTGGCCCATCCGGACCTCCAGGGTCGGCAGGTACAGCTGATCGGCCAATTTGAAAGAGCGTGGATGATCAACGGCGAGAGTGAAATCGCCGGCCGCCCCGGGGATCTAGTCTCGCTGATCCCATTGGGGGGAGAGGTAAAGGTGCGGGCGACCTCTGGTCTGAAATGGCCGCTGCGAGACGAGGTGCTGCTCTTTGGCCCCGCTCGCGGTGTCAGCAACGTGATGACCGGCAGCGCGGCATCGGTTTCCCTGGCCTCAGGGCAGCTGCTCTGTATCTGCACACAGGGCTCCTGGGGGCGGTGACCTGCCGGCAAGCGGCCCGATAGCGGACCCTTTTCGATTTTGTGGCGTATTGACGGCAGGTTCCGATCTGGGACTGCCGATTTAGGAGAGAATGATGCGGAAATGGATGATTGTGATCGTAATAACCGCCGCGGCGCTGGCAGCCTGCAGCCCCTCTGAGGATGTGCCGGCGGAGCCCGTAGTGATTACCTTAATGACCCACGATAGTTTTGCTATCAGTGAGGAGACTATCGCCGCCTTTGAAGCGGCCAATAATGCTGAGGTGGTGATTCTGCCGGCAGGCGATGCCGGGGCGGCGCTTAACCAGGCGATCCTGGCCAAGGAAAACCCGCTGGCAGATCTGTTCTTCGGAGTGGACAACAGTTTCATGAGCCGGGCGCTGGAAGCCGGCATCTTTGAGGTGTATGAGTCGCCGGTGTTAGTTGACATAACTGACGAGCTGGAATTGGATAGCAGCAATCAGCTGCTCCCTGCCGATTACGGAGACGTCTGTCTCAACTACGACAAGTCCTGGTTCGAAAGCCGCCAAATGCAGCCGCCCGATTCGCTGATGGCGCTGACCGATGCCGCTTACAAGGGGCTGCTGGTGTTGGAAAACCCGGCCACCTCCAGCCCCGGGCTGGCGTTTCTGCTGGCCACTATCGGGGAATTCGGCACCAGCGGCGACTACAGTTATCTTGACTTCTGGGCCGATTTGAGGGCCAATGATCTGCTGGTGACCAACGGCTGGGAAGAGGCGTACTATGGCTATTTCAGCGTGGCCAGCGATGGTGATCGGCCGCTGGTAGTCTCCTACGCCAGCAGCCCGCCGGCTGAGTTCATCTATGCTGATCCGCCGGTGGAAGAAGCGCCCAGCGCCAGCATCATCGCTCCCGGGATGTGCTTCCGCCAGGTGGAGTTTGTGGGCATCTTGAAAGGAACCGAAGAGCGGCAGTTGGCTGAGGCTTTGGTTGATTTCATTTTGGGCAGGACCTTTCAGGAGGATATCCCGTTGAACATGTTCGTTTTTCCGGCCAATCAGAAGGCTGAGCTGCCTGAAGCGTTCACTCAATGGGCCCAGGTTCCTACGGCGATGAATGAGGTGGATCCTGCTGACATTGAGGCGAATCGTGAAGCGTGGATCGATGCCTGGACAGAAGCCGTGCTTCGGTAGCAGCAAGCTGAAACAAGCGACTGCCTATTGGACGGCTGTCAGGGTAAGGAAAAGCAAAGGGAGAATGCACAAACGATATCGTTTATGCATTCTCCCTTTTAGGTATCGGGTCAAAGGCGGTGCCGCCGAAGAAGCAGCGTTTGCCATCGGCAGCCAACCTGCAGGTTGCTCTCTTACTCGGTGCAGCCGCCGGGGAAGTAGTTGTTCGGATCGACGTAGACGTTTTCCGAGAAGCTGCGCCCGCTGGCATCGTCTTGAACCTTAACTTCATGAATATATGGAGAGCAGCGGCGGGCGCCAACGAAATGGGTGAAGGGGCCGGGGCCGCGATATTCCGCCGGCTGCTCGGCATCGAAGACCCATATAGTGTACGGGCCGCCGCCACCACCGTAAGGGGTCATCTGCAGCCGGCAGCGCCATTCGGTGCCGGCGTATTCACAGCCGCTGACGTTGAATGACCAGGCCAGCTGCGTTACTTCTGTGGTTGCCGCTGCCGCTGCCGTTGCTGTTGGGGACGGGCTTGCTGGTGTGGCGGTAGCCGGCACATAGGTGAAAACCGCGAAGCTGATCACCGGCCCAAAAGGCTCACCTTCACTGTTCACCAGCTGCCAGCTGCTTTCAGAACTGCCGGCTGCAGCCGGCGACCTGAAGCTGGTGTTGAGGGTGATCTCCGTGTCGGGTGCGACCGCTGACGCCAATGGTATGGGGTCGCCGGAATAGCCGAACTGGGCGCCGTCAATATAGCGCCATGCCAATCCTTCAGGCCAGGGGCAGGAACCGCTGTTCTTGAGAACCCAGTTTATGGGAAACGAAGAGGAGGTCGGGGCGCTGAGGGTGTTCTGGCGGTAGGTGTAAGCGACCACCAATTCGACATCCTCCACACAGCCAGCCAAGAATGTAGCGGTCGCGTTCGGTGTCGCCGTTTTGGTCGGCGTGGGGGTGTGGGTTGATGTCGGTGTATTCGTTGGTTTTGCGGTTAGCGTCAGGGCGATGGCCGCCTCCGCGCTGGCGGCGATATCAGGTGTTTCCGAAGGGACTTCCGTGGCTGTGGCTGTCGCCGGCACCTTTGTGGCTGTGGCTGTGGGGCGGGGCGTCTCGGTGCTGGTAGCTGAGGGGACCACCGCGACCACCGGCAGAGTAGCGGTGGCCTGAGGCCGTAGTCCCGGTATTCCGGGGATGACCCCAGCCAATCCCAGTGCCGCGGCAGCGATGAGCAGAAGCAGCAAGCCGCCGCCTACCAGCAGCCAGGGGGATCGTTTCTTCTTTACGGTTGGCACGACTGCTGCCGGCGATGACGCGGCGCCGGCGATCGCCGGGGAGGCAATTTCGGTGGCAGCGACTGCTGTGCGCATGCTTGGTGAAGCCTCGCTGGTAACACCCTGGGGCTTTGACTGGATCGTCGATGAGGCCGTTGCTTGCGCTGGCGCTGCTGATAGATCGACTGTCCGCAGCGCCGCAGCGATATCACTGGCAGTCTGGAACCGCTGATCAGGATCTTTGGACATCGCCCGCAGGATGATCTCTTGCAGGCCCGCTGGTATGTCGGGGTTAGAGATGACCGGCATTGGCGGCGGAT
>JAHEEY010000226.1 GCA_024640485.1 Chloroflexota bacterium
GAGGCTGGCCGAATGGGCCGACAAACCCGGCAATTCCTGAGCGGAACCGTTCGGCCAGGAAGCGCTATCGGCGTCGAGGCACTGGCCCGCCGTAGAGCCACCAATAATCATCAATAGGATAGGCCGACTCCCATTCTTCAGGCCACACAAAGGGTCCCGGCTGCCAATGCTGCCGCAGATTGCCGTCCAGCAGCGCGACCTTGGGCGGAATGGCCGGATCTAGCTGGTACGGCGGCGTCTGCAGCTTTTCCACCAAAGCAGTGAGTATCGCTCGAGTTTCCACCGCCGCACCGTAGCTGGCGACGGCAGCGGAACGATCCCAGCTCAAATCCTTGAGATATTCGCCCCATTGACGAATGCGCGCTTCCAGTTCCACATGGGCCTTTTGCTCCAGACGTACGACTCTCTCAGTCAACACCTGGCTGAATTGGAACACCGCGGCGTTCAACGCATCCTGCATCTCTTGGTCCAGCTGATCCAGCAAGCTCAACAGCCGGTGCTGCCGCACAAGATAGCCGCCAAGAGTCAGCTTCGGCATCCCCCCCTTCATCATCAACCAAAAGAGGACGTCGCTGGTGAGATAATCGTCCATCTCGCCAGCCATTTCCTGAAGCACAACTAAATCCCGTTCCAACCTCTCTCTGCTTTGGGACAATTATTCACCTCCAAGGCAACCAACCACCTACGTACAGAGACTTTTAAGGGACAAATCAAAGGTAAAAGGTATAATAGTCGCTGAACCATTTATAGCAAAATACCTGCTTTCATGCAGGAAAGGATCGATTATGAGCGCCATGAGACGGGCGGCCATTTTGCGGATGGCATCATCCGCTCACGAAATGGACCTGGATGTCATGAGCGGCGTACTGAGCAGAGATGAGCATGAGCGCTGGCATATTGGCCCGCACGATCTGGAAGAGTGGCTGACCGCTCATGCGAACCAAGAGTTGGTGCTGGTACTGGCCTCACTAATGGATGAACGGCCGGTCAAGACTCGCAGCTGCGGCACCTGCGGTCGAGATTACACCGACGTGGATTGCCCTTATTGCCGGGCCAGCCGGCTGCGGCTCCGCGGTCACGCTTGATCGATTACAGTTCATTGGAAATCTCTGATTTCCAATTTTCCATCATCAATACAAATCAAGGATTTCGCTAATGAAACGGATCGGACTTTTACTACTGCTGCTTGTTTTGGCTCTGCCAGCCGGCATCATTTTTGCCCAAGAACAGATTGAAACGATTGACACCCTTACGGTGGATCTCCTGCCTGATTTCGATGAAACGTCGGTACTGGTACTGATCACCGGCATGCTGCCAGCGGGAACGCCGCTGCCGGCTACAGTCAGCCTGCCGCTGCCTGAAGGGTCTGACTTCAATGTCGTGGCCCGGATTGACGCCGCCGATGGCAGAATGAAAGATGACATTGAGTTCTCCATTAACAATGGCGAGGTCACCTTTACTACTCCAGATCTTCAGTTCCGCCTGGAGTACTATTATCCTTATTCAGCAAATGGCAGCCAGCGAACCTTCAGCTACAACTGGGTGTCGGATGAATCGGTCAATCAGCTCAATATGAATGTGCAGCAGCCCAGCGCGTCATCCAGCTTAAGCACAAATCCAGCATCGGTGGATGTCTTCACTGGTGAAGATGGCTTCACCTACTATGTTCTGCCAGCTAAAGCGATCGCGGCCAATCAAAGCTACGCGGTCGAAGTCACTTATACAATGGACCGGGAGGAACTGTCAGTCTCCAGTTCTGCTCCGTCAATCACCGATGTACAGACTACCGGATTTTCCCCGGCGGAATCAACTTCTAACAACATCGACTGGCCGATCATATTGGCGGCCGCCGGGGTTGTTTTGGTTATTCTTGGGCTAATCGTTTGGCAGTTGAGCTCATCACGCGGCAAGAGCCGCGCCCGCAAACCCCGCCCAGTACGGCAAGTTGAAACTAAGTCTGATTCTCAATATTGCCACATTTGTGGGCAGCCTATTTTGGGAACGGATAAATTCTGCCGCGAGTGCGGCACGGCTCGCAAAACCCTGTAGGTTAAGACGACGGCGTTTCGACCATCATCCGCAGGGGGCCTATGACCCCCCTTATGTTGGGGGAAAGGCCAGACCCAGTTGAAATCAGCGGCTGACATCAGACGTGGATAGCAGCACCGCGAATCGGGATGAACTATCATCGGCGGGAGGCTCATCGAGAGCCTTCCGCCGATTTCTTTTCTAGCCAGTGCCGCATCGTCAGCTGAACACAGCTCTCCACGGTCCACTTCTCCTGTCCCACCCCACCGGCTGTACAAAAAGAAAGAGCCCTGGTTTGGCTGACCAAACCAGGGCTCCGATTTCTAACGTTTGTATGCGGGCTATCTCATTCTTACTCGCCCAATAAGAGGGACAGAATGTCAGCCAAGTCCTGCGGATTAGCCGACATGCGCTCCGCGAAATTAGGAGGCATGGCGCTTGGTGACAGACATGGTCCATTGGGGCAATCAGGGGCAATGAAATCGTTGGGGTGCAGGATAGATTCGTAGACGTATTGTGCCGCTGAGGTACCGGCTATCCGATCGCCGCCAATGACAGCGATCTCACCCAACCATGGGCCAACCGCGTTGGAACCAGCCGTTCCCAAGTCGCCGTGACAGCCAGAGCAAGCATAGGTCAAGAACAGCCCTTCACCATTGGCAGCGTCACCAGCGTAATCAGCCAGGAAATCATCGACCGAATCAGGCCATTCGAACACAACCGCTTCAACACCACACATGGCGTCGCTTTCCCAGTTGAGGACAAATGCGGCCACATCACCTACCTGATCGTCCCGCATCGGGCCGCCGAACTGGGCTGACCAAGTAGGCATCACAGTACCGACACGGCCGGCAGCGATGGTGTTCTGAACAAAGTTGCCCTTGGTTCCTTCCCAGCCGAGAGTAACCATCCGCGAGGGCTTGTCGCCGCACAGCAGCGAAGCGGTGTTCAGCGGAAGGCCCTTGCAGCCGACAACATTACCAGCGGAATCATAGCATTCTTCAGCCTTGCCATTCACGCCATGACAGGTGGCACAGTTGTTTTGAAAGAGGCGGGCTCCATTTTCGATTGAGCGTCCCTCATAGGCGAGAGTGAACTCTTCCAAACGGGCTGGCTCGCGCAGGGCGGCAAAGCCCAGGATGATCATCGTCAGCATAAATGCGATGGTCCCTATAACAACTTTTACTTGCATGAGCAATTATCCTTTCTTTGGATTCTGCAAACAGTCAGTTTACAGCGACCCGGCACTTAAGCACCCGCGACCGCTCTCTTCTGACCATGTTAGCAATCCTTGTTGACGAAACGGCATTCTTCTTCGTAATTGGAATCTGCATGGCGCCAGGAGGTCCAATCAAGATCAACACCCGTGGCTTCAAAACGCAGTGTCAAGGTTGACAAGTTCGGCTGGATTTCCTCGATGGTCAACGTAGAAATCGGATCCAGCATAGCAGTATTTCGGGAATTGTTGGAGTAGCGGCCAGTTCCTTCCGATTTACATTTATCCAATTCGGGATTGCCTTGTAAAGTACAGCTGTGGCGTCCCATGGCTGCCTGATATTCTTCCAGCGCTCTTGTCAAATAGGGATTGCCGGGAATTTCCTGTCCAGGGGAATAGGTGCCTGGGGTCAGGTATTCATAGGGCACCGCAAGCATGGTGCCGGCACCTTCGCCTGGCAGGATTTCCTGAATCACTTCCATCTCCGGGGAACCTTCCACCCGGTACTCCGGCGAACCCATCCAATTGGAAATGAACATCACCGCCATGAACAAGAAAGCGACACTCAAGCCAAGCCGGCGATCGGCGTAGCGGCGGCTCTTCCCTACCTCGAAGTAGGGCATCACTATAAAGGAAACCATGAGCAACGGAATGAACCCAACCACCAGAGTCTTGTCTGCCAGCTTCAGCCAACCCTGCGACCAGGAAAGGTACCAGGGCGCTACCACATGCAAAGGGGTAACGATCGGATCAGCGTGATGCTCTAATGGCGCGTCCCAGAACCACAAGGCGCCGGCAACCAGCAGCAGCGTGGTCACTGCGGTCCACATCAATTCGCTGGTAAAAATGTCAGGCATGAAGTAAGTGCGCTCGGTACGGGGCACTCGCTTGGCGGTGTCTTCACCGATCTCCTCACGTCCCGGGGGCAGAGAGAAGCCGTGCAGCACTACTTTGTAATAGTGGACGAAGAAGAAAATACCCAGAATCAACGGCATCAGCAGCACGTGGAACAGATACCAGCGCAGCAGACCACCAGCACCCAAAGAGGGGGCACCCTGCAGAATCAGCAAGATATTTGAGTTGACTGCTGCCGGCGCCGGGGCGGCCTCGGCACCGCTAAGGAATACGGTCAAAGCCCAGTAAGCCAACTGATCCCAAGGAAGCAGATATCCGCTGAAGCTGAGCAGCAGGGTAAGCACCAACAGGATCATACCAGTTGCCCAGGTAAACTGGCGCGGCTTCTTATAACTGCCGGTTATAAACGTTCGCAGCATATGCAGCGCCACAACCAACACCATGACTTCGGCGCCAATGCGATGCATGTTGCGGAACAGCTGTCCCAGGGGCACATTGCTGAGGATATTCCACATATTGGAATAAGCCGCCGACGGGCTAGGCGTATAAAACACCATCAAGATGATGCCGGTTATCGTTTCCCAAACAAACATGAAGGTAGACAGCCATCCCAACCGGAATGTTGGGTAAATATGGGTCACCTCTGTGTGATAAAAGCTGGGACGAATATGGAACCAGAAACTATCCGCATGAGGGCGAAGACGGGGATTGGGCCGGCGAGGTTCATCACCACGCAGCGCGGAGCGGATATCGCCGACATTCATACCGGCGGTAATGCGCTCAGCCGCTTCATCAACCTTGGCGATGGCAGCTTGCTTGAGTCCCATCTCTTTTACTTGATCAAAAAAGGTAGTCATATTGGAAACTCCTCATCCGTTCCTGATTAGGGGCAGCTGCCTGAGAAATCACACAGCAGAGTAAGCGACGGGCCTTTCTTCTTTTCGCCGGTATCAACACGCACGAACCTGGTGTTGGCCGGCAGCTCAATCGGGCTGTAAAAATCGCCTTCCAGGACGGCCTCGGCCAAGACTGTACTCTTGTCCTCTGCCAAAGCTTCCAGCTTGAATCGATCCAGCGAACGCGGCGCAGGCGATTCAATTCGGCGACCGTCCAATCGGTATTTTGACCCGTGGCACGGGCATTCAAAGCGATTATTTGATGGAGTCCAGGCATAAATACACCCCAAATGGGTGCAAACTTTATAGATGGCGGCCACACCTTTAATGTCGTTTGACTCATCCTCGGACTTCCACATGCGTTCTTCGCCTTGGGCATTGGTCGTATCAAGGTTGACGAGCCAGAACCGGCCATCGGGGTAGTTGTAGGGCTGGCCATTCACTTCTGGCAACAGTTCGACGGGCAGCGTAAACGTGCCCCCAAATTCACCCTCGCGGAAACGGGGGATGAGGTACCATACAAGCAGGCCGGCAGCCTGGGCCGTATATAAAGCCATGGACGCTCCCCAAATGTAATAGAGGAATTCGCGCCGGGTTATTCCGCTTCCATTTGCATTGGCGTTCACTGCTACATTTGCCATAAGGCTATTCTCCTGACTTAGAGTAATTGAGTTTTCAATTCCGGATGAACCAGCCGCGAATTGCGCGATGCGGCTGACTTTGGTGGGCGCTGAGGGACTCGAACCCCCGGCCTCTTCGGTGTAAACGAAGCGCTCTAACCAACTGAGCTAAGCGCCCAAAAACAAGTTATCAATTATAGAAAAAAAACGAAATCGTGCCAGTACCGCAAGATTAGAGCAAGATGATTAGATTCGAGGCAGAACGATGGACTGCTGCTTCTGGTATTTCCCATTGCGATCCGCATAGGAAACTTCACAAGCTTCATCAGCATGGAAGAACACAACCTGGGCTATTCCTTCATTGGCATAGACCCGTGCCGGCAGTGGTGTGGTGTTGGAGATTTCCAGGGTCACATACCCTT
Organism: Chloroflexota bacterium; assembly: GCA_024640485.1. Taxonomy (GTDB): domain Bacteria; phylum Chloroflexota; class Anaerolineae; order Promineifilales; family Promineifilaceae; genus JAHEEY01. Next base: position 6,038 of record JAHEEY010000226.1, read on the forward strand.
CCCACTCCGGCTCAAAGGGGGTCACATTGACGATGAGGCCGCAGCGGGCGTAGGTGCTCTTTCCCAGGCAAATCGTGATCACATCTCGTGGAATCCGGAAGTACTCCACAGTCTGGGCCAACACAAAAGAGTTCGGGGGGATGACACAGATATCGCCGTGAAAATCAACAAAGGATTGGGGGTCGAAATGCTTGGGATCTACCACCGCAGAATGCACGTTTGTGAATATCTTGAAATGGTCAGTCACTCTGACATCATACCCATAGGAAGAAAGCCCATAGGATATGACCCCTTCACGAACCTGTCCGTCAACAAAGGGCTCTATCATCCCGTGTTCCTTTGCCATCTTTCGAATCCATGTATCAGCTTTAACACCCATTGTGATCCCTATCCTCTATTTATTCGGCTAGCAGCATTTTCAAACCATCCAGCAGCTCGCGGCGCACCCTTTACATGACTTCAGGCGCACTCATCCCCATCAAATCCAGCGTGCGAGCAAACATCTGTTTGGCCATTCGATAGAAACGGAGCCGGGCACGGCGCAGCGGCTCCGGCACCTCACTGTGGAGGACCCGGCAGGTCTCGTAAGTGACGTGGAAAGCATTGGCCAATTCATACGCATAAAAGGCGATATGATGCGGCTCGAACGTGGTAACCATCAGCTCCAGCACTTCGCTCAATTCCAACGCCTTGCGTAAGAAATTCAGTTCGTTTTCATGGGTCAGCAGGCTCAAATCAGCGCCCTCATCGGCATCGGGCGAGTTGCCGGCTTCTTCCCACTTGCGGAAGATGCCGGCACAGCGTACATGGGCGTTCTGAATGTAGTAAACCGGGTTTTTGTCGGAGTGCTCTACCGCCAGATCCATATCGAACTCAATGGGGCTGTGTCCGGAGCGGGAGATCATGAAGTAGCGAATGGCATCAGCGCCCACCTCTTCGACCAGCTCATCCAGAGTCACAAACATGCCTTGGCGAGTGCTCATCTTCACCTGTTTGCCATCGCGGACCAAGCTGATGATTTGGTGCAGCACCGTCTTGACGAACTCCGGATCGTACCCTAACGCCTGCACGCCCATCAGAACCTGGGGAGCGGTGGCATGATGGTCTGGGCCAAACAGGTCCACGACCAGGTCAAAGCCTCGTTGGGCCTTGTCCCAATGGTAGGCGATATCAGGCATGCGGTAGGTTGGTTCACCGGTGGACTTAACCAGTACTCGATCTTTGTCATCGCCGAATTCGGTCGTCTTGAACCACTGGGCGTTGTCCGACTCATAGACGTAGCCTTGGGATCGGAGCACCTCCAACGCTTCCCAGACCTGGCCGCTGTCATACAAGGTCTGTTCACTGAAATAGACGTCGAACTCGATATTGATCCGCTTGAGGCTTTCCCGCTGATTTTTGGAAATCAACCCTTTGGCGAAATCAGCGAAGTAGGTCACCGGCTGTTCAAGCAGGCTGTCGCCGTGTTGGTCCAGGAGCTGTTGTGCCAAGTCAGAAATGTACTCCCCTTGGTAATGATCACTCTTCAGCTCCACGTCCTGGCCCAACAGCTGCTGATAGCG
>JAHEEY010000227.1 GCA_024640485.1 Chloroflexota bacterium
GTTCGGGATCATTCCCTTCGGGAAACAGCCAGTTCAACTGGACCATTCCGGCCTTCTCATTCTCATGATCTGAATCGACCGCAAGAGGGAAAGTGAATCTCCGCGGTTTATCAAAGATCGGCTGCAGCTCTACCGAAGCGTCGATGTTGATGGCCTCGAAGTCGTCCAGGTACTCATTCAGGATTCGCAGCCGGTCCTGCGGCGGATCGTCACCGTAAAAGAGGATCAGGGCGTTTGAAGGATGGTAAAAGGTTTCGTGGAAACGCTTGAACTCCTGGTAGGTGAGATCGGGGATAGCGGCAGGATCACCCCCAGAGCTGTGAGAATAGGCGTTGTCAGGAAACAGCGTCTCCTGACAATGGCGATTCAACATGGCATCGGGTGACGAATAGGCCCCTTTCATTTCATTGAACACAATGCCTTTGTAGGTCAGCGGGGCATCGAGATCGTCCAGCTCATAGTGCCACCCTTCCTGGGCCAGGTGATGCGGGGTGATCAAGGGATAGAATACGGCATCAAGATACACTTCAATGAGATTGCGGAAATCCTGGAGGTTCTGGCTGGCCACCGGATAGCTGGTCTGATCGGGAAACGTCATGGCGTTGACGAAGGTATTCAGCGACCCTTTGACAAGCTCGACAAAAGGCTCTTTGACCTGGTATTTCCGTGAACCGCCGAGGACGGCATGCTCCATGATATGCGGTACCCCGGTAGAGTCAGACGGCGGGGTACGAAACGTAATGTTGAACACCTTGTTCTCATCGTCATTCTGCAGAGACAGCAGCTGGGCGCCGCTCTTACCGTGCCGGTAAAGCTGGGCCATGGTGTTGATCTCTGGAATCTCCAGTTCTCTGATCAGCTCAAATCCGTAGGAATTGGTCATCCTCTGTCCTCTTTTGCGGTGTAATTAGCTGGTTGGTGCAGCGAAAATCGGGGTGTTGGTATTTGACGCGGCCGACAGCCGCAATCTCATTATCTCCCCTCAAGGAAATTCTGCAAGATCCGCTTGCCATGTTCAGTCAAAATACTTTCAGGATGGAACTGTACGCCGGCAGTGGGGTACGCTTTGTGGCTGACTCCCATCACCTCGCCATCGCTGGTGAAGGCGGTCACCTGCAGGTCGTCGGGCAGGGGCTCCTCTACGATCAAAGAGTGATAGCGTGTCGCCTGGAATGGGTTGGGGACCCCGTAGAACAGCCCTTTGCCATTATGGTAGATCTGAGAGGTCTTGCCGTGCATCAAACGGGGAGCCCGGACCACCTGCCCGCCGTAGCATTGGCCGATGCATTGGTGACCCAGGCAGACGCCTAGAATCGGGGTGGTAGGGCCAAAGAGCCGCAGCACTTCCAGCGAGATACCGCCGTCATCGGGGTTTCCCGGCCCTGGGCTGATGACGATGTGATCGGGCTTCAGCTCCGCGATCTCTTCGATGGTCACCTGGTCGTTTCTAAACACCTTGATTTCAGCCCCGAGTTCACCCAGGTACTGCACCAGGTTGTATGTAAATGAATCGTAGTTATCAATCACCACTAACATGGGAATCTCCTTAATCACGGGGCGGCCAATCAATGAAATTGGCCGCCCGAAGCCCACAGATCAGGCCGGCAAGACCAGCCCCATGGTATGTTTCATTTGGTCTACCTTGGGTGCCGCTACGGCAGCCGCTTGCTGCGCGCCCCGGGCCAAGAGGCGGTCCAGCTCGGCCGGATCTTGCATCAGCATCTGATACCTTTCTCTGATAGGATTCAGCATGTCGATCACCACCTGAGCCACGCCTACTTTCAGGTCCCCGTATCCGCGAGCCTCGGAAAAATCGGCGATTACTTCGGCCTCACTCTTGCCGGTTACCGCTTTGTAGATACCAAGAAGGTTGTTTACCCCTGCCTTGTCAGGGTCGGTCGAGAACTGAATCTCGCGGCCCGAATCGGTTACGGCACGCTTGAACGAGCGCAAAATCTCCTTGGGCTCGTCCAGCAGCCGGACGGCATGCCCTCTTTTTTCAGCCAGGCTCTTGGACATCTTGTTAGTGGGCTCATCCAGCCCCATTACACGAGCTCCCGCCTGCGGGATGATTGGTTGTGGGATCACGAAAAACTCTTCTTCGTAAACGTGATTGAAGCGCTGAGCGATATCCCGGGCCAACTCCACATGTTGTTTTTGGTCTTCACCAACTGGCACTTCGTCCGCATCGTAAAGCAAGATGTCGCCAGCCATCAAGACCGGGTAGTCCAACAAGCCGGTTAGCACGCTTTCCTGCTTGGCAGATTTATCCTTGTATTGGGTCATGCGCTGCAGCCAACCCAAAGGGGTGACGCAGTTCAGCAGCCAGCACCCTTCGGCGTGGGCGGGGACATGGCTTTGAATGAACAGGGTGCTCTTGTCCGGGTCAATACCGGCAGCGATCAACATCGCCGCCAGCGAGCGTGTCTCGAATCGCAGCTGTTCCGGGTTCTGGGGGACGGTCAGGCTGTGCAGATCGACGATGCAGAAGAAGTTTTCCTTCTCCGCCTGCTTTTCTACCCAGTTCTTGACCGCTCCCAGGTAATTGCCCAAATGTATGTTTCCGGTTGGCTGAATCCCGCTGAATACTCTCTTCATGGTCATTTCTCTCTTGAACCCTCAGTTCTGGTATTTTCGATAATCTCGTGGGCCGCTTCTAGATGGTTGGCTAGAGCACACCCTGTTCGGCGCGGTCGACGGCGACAAAGAGCGCCTGTGCTTTGTTGCGGCATTCCTGATACTCAAGGGCCGCATCGCTGTCGGCAACAATGCCGGCGCCCGCCTGCACATGTATGGTGTCGCCTTGCACCAACATGGTGCGGATGGCGATACAGGTGTCCAGGCTGCCGTCGTAGCTGAAGTAGCCCACAGCGCCAGCATACAGGCCGCGGCGCTGCCCTTCCAGCTCTTCGATAATCTCCATGGCGCGCACTTTTGGGGCGCCGCTGACGGTGCCGGCGGGAAAGGTAGCACGCATCAATTCGTAGCCGTCCATATCGGGATTCAACTTCCCTTCCACCTTGCTGACGATATGCATCACATGGCTGTACCGCTCCACGGACATGAAGTCCTTCACCTCCACGGAAGCAAATTCACTCACCCGGCCGATGTCATTGCGGCCCAAATCAACCAGCATGACATGTTCTGCCCGTTCCTTGGGATCGGCCAGCAGCTCGGCTGCCAGGGCGTCATCTTCAGCCGGTGTTTCGCCTCGCCTTCTGGTGCCGGCGATGGGCCTGACAGAGGCGATCCCATCCTCCAGCCGGACATGCATCTCCGGCGAGGCACCGATGACCTGCATGTCGTACGGTTCAAAGTCGAAGTAGAACATGTAGGGGGATGGATTGAGCATGCGCAGGGCCCGATAGATGGCGAACGGGTGGGCGCTGGTCTTGCGGCTGAGCCGCTGGCTCAAGACCACCTGGAAGATATCGCCGGCAGCGATCAGCTCTTTGGCCTGGCCAACTATCTCTTGATACCGATTCTGGCTCATGTTGGAGGTCAGCGAATGGCCGGAGGAAGCCATGCCCCAGCGGCGCTGCGGGATCGCCGGCAGCGGCCGGAGCAGCTTCTCGCTGACCCGCTCGATCTGCTGGACTGCCTCCATATAGGCCATTTCCACATCGCCGTCGACTCTGGCGTTGGACAGAATCATCAGCCGATGCCTGGCATGGTCAAAGACCACCAGGGTATCGGCTAGTAAGAAGATCGCATCGGGGACATCTAGAACGGAGTCCGCCGTCTCTGGCAGGTCCTCGAAGAAGCGGACCACATCATAGCCCAGATATCCCACCGCGCCGCCGCGGAAACGGGGCAGGTTGGGCAGATCGGCCGGGGTGAAGCGGTTTAGTTCTTGCTGGACGACATCCAGAATGTCCTGGCCCTCTCCCAGCTGGCGGCTCTCCTGGCGGCCGTCAAACCGGGTGTCGGTGACTTGGTTTCCGGAAAGGGTCAGCATGCCGCGGGGATTGATTCCCACGAAAGAGTACCGGCCAACCTGTTCACCACCTTCGACAGATTCCAGCAAGAAGGAGGGGCCAGCCTCGTTCATCAGCTTCAGATAAACAGAAACCGGCGTCTCCAAGTCTGCGGCGAATTCTCGATACACAGGAATCAAGTTGGCCGGGCCTTTTGCTAATTCCCTGAATGCAGGCAGCGACGGCTGGTAGACACTGTTCTTCTCTTGTTTCAACTCGTGTTCAGATACGTTCGACATCTCAACTCCTTAAACCGCTTCCAGCAACTGAATTATGGGAACCAGGCCAACAAAAAACGCCCTCGTCCCTTTCAGGAACGAGAGCGTCATAATCATTCTCCCGCGGTGCCATCCCGCTTAAGCTGCTCTTTTCACAGGTTTAGCCTCTAGTTGCCACCTGTGTCAAAGCCAGCTTCACTTGTTTCAATTCATCATGGCATCGCGTGTGAACTTCAATTCCATGATAAATCTATGCCCATATAACGGCGGCACTCCCGGACCAAGCTACTGATTTTTCGCCTGGACAACTCATCGGCCCATTCATCAACGGCGCTGACATTAACCTTACAGCTCTAGGGTTAACTCTCTGCGACCCGCTTTGTCGATTACTATTCCGAATCTACGTCTTTGGTTGATTCTGTTGTCGGAAATGTAGCATAGCTGAAATCACATGTCAAGAATCCTCATCAGCCGCCAACTCGACGGCATCTCTCAAGCAACGGCCGACGCAGCGGGAAAATGCTGCCGCTCGGCGCTGTTTTGCTACGACTGTGGTCGAGCCGCCAGGACATGGCACGCCTTCTGTGCTTTTAGGCAGGATGTTGGCGTTCTCTGGCCATTGCCGGCTCCCCTTGAAAGCGCCCGGCAGCACACAAGCGCGTGGCAGAATATGCTACACTGTCTGCACCATTCGTCGATGCCCGCATTGTGGCGACCTGCCGTTGGGCTGCTTCCTGCAAGGAAGCGATTTAGTGAGCAGATGAGGATATGACATGAAGAAGCGATTTATCTTTCTCCTGTGTCTGATAGTCAGTCTGGCAGCAGTTGGCTGCCGGCAAGAAGAGGCTGCACTTCCCGAACCAACTCCCACCACACCCCCGTTGAAGCCGCTGCCGCCATCTCTCCCGTCCCCCTCACTGTTCGATACCAGCTGGCGTGATCGGGAACTGTACCGGAACGGCCTGGTGGCTGGGGAACAAGCGGTGCTGGCGCAGATGCCGGGGGCGACCGTCTATCATTTGGACCTGACGATTGCCGAGGATTTGGCTCACATTTCCGGCATTCAAGAAGTTCTCTACACAAACCTGGAATCGGAAACGCTGGACGCGCTCTATCTGCATCTCTTCCTGAACCTATTGGGGGGTTCTATAACCATCAACTCTGCCGACGTGAATGGTGAACCAGCAGCTCCCAGCTACCAAATGGAGAACAGCATCCTGAAGCTGCCGCTCGCCGCTGATTTGTCCCCGGGAGAGTCCCTAATCTTCAGGATTCAGTTTGAGGGGACGATCCCTACCGATGTCGGGCGAAATTACGGCATTGTGGCTCTGAAAGATGAGATCCTGGCCCTGGCACATTTCTATCCTATGATTTCCGTCTATGATGACCAGGGATGGCATATTCAGCCGCCAGCCGAACATGGAGACATAGTTTTCGCTGATTCCAGTTTCTATTTGGTCAGGGTCACCGCCCCGAAACCAGTTGTAGTCGCCGCCAGCGGCATTGAGCTCGAACGGACTGAAGACGACCAGAGCCAGACTATCACCTACGCGGCTGGGCCAATGCGCGACTTCTATCTCGCCGCCAGCAGCCAGTATGAACGAACAAGCCGGACCATTGGTGAAATAACGATCAACAGCTATGCGCCAAAGGATTTGAGCGACGGCGCTGCCGCTGCCCTTGATACCGCCGCCGCCGCTCTAGGCATCTTCAGCAGGCGGTTCGGCGACTATCCGTTTGTGGAAATGGACATTGTGGCCACGCCGAACTTGGCCCTGGGCATTGAATATCCCGGCATGTTCGCCCTGGCCAGCCGCATCTATGATTTGAGCCAGTCAGCTAATGGCGTGCCTTATCAAGTGCTGCTTGAGTCCGCCACCGCCCATGAGACGGCTCACCAATGGTTTTACAGCGTTGTTGGCAATGATCAACTCAATGAACCCTGGGTTGACGAATCTCTGACGCAATATGTGACCTGGCTCTACTACCTCGACCAATATGGTCAGGAGAGCGCACAGGGGTTCTACAATTCATTCGAGGATCGATGGCGGCGGGTAGAGCAGGCTGAGATTCCGATCGATCTGCCGGTGGCCAGCTACACACCGTTGGAGTATTCCGCAATTGTGTATGGGCGGGGGCCGATGTTCTTTGATGCCCTTCGAGAGAAGATGGGAACTGCTTCTCTTGACGCCTTCTTGAGGTCGTATTACCAGGTGTACAAATGGGGCATTGGCAGCACAGAAGGGATGCTAGCGTTGGCAAGGAAGCAATGTGAATGCGAACTCTCTGCTGAAGTCAGCCACTGGATGACCGAAAAATGAGAGAAAAGTACTACTCGAGCATATTGTAACAGTAGTCGTAAGATACCCCCGATATATTTATGCGTAGGTTCCCTGAACCGCCCGGAGGTTGGACATCATTGCGAACGCATCGACGCTACATCGAAGAAAAAAAGGGTCATCGCACCTACACTGTAGCTAACATCGCAGCCGCATCGAAGCAAACATCGCAGCACCAACACAGTTTACAACGCACCTACGACGCACCCGCTTCATCGCATCATCGACATCTACATCAGAACTTCATCGCAGCATGCATCGTAGCATCAAGGAAGAGAACACTGTAGCCTCATCGAGCATTTCAACGCAATTAACCTACCGGACATTAAAAAGCCTCAATCATTACGATTGAGGCTTTTTTCTATCTTGTGGAAATGTGTTCCACCAGGGCCTGAAAGCCCAGCAGGTAACTGCGCCAGCCGAAACCGCTGATCTGGCCAACACAGACCGGTGCCAACACTGAAGTCTGTCGGAAAGCTTCCCTAGCATGGATATTGGACAGGTGGACCTCCGCGGCAGGCAAAGCGACCGAGGCGATGGCATCGCGAATGGCGTAGCTGTAGTGGGTGAAAGCACCAGGATTGATCAGAATCCCATCCGCCCAGCTGCGGGCATCGTGAATGGCGTCAATGATCACACCCTCATGATTAGACTGAACGGTTCGGATGGAAACACCTATCGCTGCCGCCCTGTCCTGCAGCAGCTGATTGATATCTTCCAAGGTATGGGACCCATAAACCTCTGGCTCGCGAGTACCCAACAGATTCAGATTAGGGCCATGTAAAACTAGAATACTGGTCACTTCAATGTCTCCTCTGCCGATGATTGAACCTGGTCACGCCCGGTAAATAGAACCGGCAGCCTTCGGGATCATGCGCAGCTGGCTAACGCAGCCAATACGTCGGACGGGTCCACTTCCGCAGTCACAAAGGCATCGCCTATTCCCCTGAGCAGCACGAATCGCAATCTGCCGGCCGCCTTCTTCTTGTCAGTCCCCATGGCCAGCAGCAGGTCGTTGGGGTCCAGTTGGGACGGGATTTTGTCAGGCAAGCCCAGA